>JAFOJB010000193.1 GCA_017420455.1 Blautia sp. | reverse complement strand
TGATCGTTCTGCTGGTATCACCGTTCCTGTTTAAGGAAAAAATCACCTTGCGGAAAGTCCTCTGTGTGGCTGTGGCCATTTTGGGGATGGTACTGGTGTCGGGAGTTGGTTTCCCCGGAGAGATCTCCGCCGGGGCGGCAGATGCAGTGATATCCGGAGGGCAGATGGGAGCCTGCCATGTGCGCGGGATCCTGCTGGGACTAGGCGCCGCGGCGCTTTACGCCTGCGTTGTGCTTCTGAATAAAAAGATCACCGGTGTACCTGTCTATGAGAAGACCATCGTTCAGCTGTTTTCTGCCGCCGCCGCCCTGGTCCCCTATATGCTGATGCGCAGAACGCTTCACGCTTATGCGCTTACCGCCGGGGAGAGCGTGCTGCTTGCAGTTGTCGGTATTGTCCATACCGGCATTGCCTATGCACTGTATTTCGGATCGGTGGAGCGTCTGCCTGTGCAGATTACGGCGCTCTTCAGCTATATCGATCCCGTGACAGCAGTGCTGCTCTCGGCATTGTTTTTGCACGAACCCATGACGCCCGCCGGCGCAGCCGGCGCGGTGCTGATTCTGGGTTCACTGCTGGCAGCAATATGATATCCGTTTATTCCGTTCAGATGCTTCAGGGGGAAGGTTCTATCCGACACTTTTTTGAAAAAGGTATCAGACAGAACCTTCCCCCTGACACACTCTGACAGACCCGGTGTCTTACATGGATCTTTTGGGAGTCTTAAGAAGCATACGCAGGAAGTTCAGGAGCACATAACCCACCAGCATGGAGGTCAGAAAAATCTGGAATCCCGAAAGCTGTGTCAGCGCGGCAGCCACGCTTTCCCTGCCGCTTCCTGTCAGATAGCCGGCCATCTTGCTGGTTGCAACGATACCGATGGCCATCGGGAAGGTCAGTCCTGCAAATCCGGGTACGAAATCAAAAGAAAAGAAATCCGGCAGCTTGATGATAATAAACAGCAGGGAAGCCAGCACACAGAAATACAGGAAATACAAAAGTGCCGCGTGGGGAGAATCAAAGGTATTGATCAGACTCACAACACACAGACTGCAGGGCGCCAGAACGACCGGCATGGTATGATAGACAGCCGGTTTGACCGGTACCCTGACCAGCCGGACGATCATCACAGGAATCAGGATCAGGTAGATGATGATTCCGTAGATCGTGATCACCTGCAGCATGGGTTTCATGTTCATGGCGCCGCCTGTAACGCAGCTGACCATGATCCCGTTGTAGGTAACGAACCAGCTTGGGACTGTGGTATTGATATCCCGTTTTTTTATGACATTGTTGAAGGTAAAGATGCAGATATGGACCGCATGGATAATGATGGCGAACAGCCAGATCCATTTTCCGAATCCCAGACCCTTTTCATAGAAAAAGCTTCCCAGGATCATCAGGCACATCGTGAAACCGGCATAGAGACTTGACGGCACGGTCTGCTTATATTCCGCCAGGCACACGCCGGGATAGACGACGATCCTGGCGATATAGCAGATAATAATGATCATGGCAGCAGCCATAACCAGGTAACGGAACCAGGTATAACCCATACTGCCGTAGACGTTGGAAAGTGTCAGTGTTCCAACAAAGGTGGGCAGGATCGGAACTGGCATTCTCTTCAGTCTGTCTGACATATTCTTGTCTCCTTTTCATGAAAGCACATAAGGCACTGTACACAAATAACTTCCGAATTCTGCTTGCTCAAATCCAAATCTGACTGCGTTGTTGTCAGTCAGCGATTAAACAGATTCCGGATCTGCCTCTTTTCAAAGCTCAGAAGCAGATTCCGGATCTGCCTTTTAAATCAGAATTCATAAGCAAATTCCAGATTCGCTTTTTCATGGAAAAAGTCCGAATAATCGATCTCGAACAGAGGCTTTTTCACCCTGGTCACATCGATCCTTCTGGCGATCATCTGCTGCAGTACACCGCCGTAGGCCAGATCGCCCTGCAGAAGCGCGCCGATGATAACGCCGTCCCTGGAAACCACCTTCTTGTATACCCCGTCCTTGTCATAGATATCAACTCTGCAGCTGTCATCGGGAGGTGTCACGATACCCAGGGACATGGTATGAATGCCCAGAAAGCTCATGGTGGACTTACTGGCAAAGTAATCTGTCATCTTCTTTCTTTGTCCTGCCATATTGGCAGCGGCTACCATGCCCTCCTTGACCGCCGCCGGCCAGATCGGACTCTGTCCTGAAACATCACCGGCGCCGTATACATCCGGATCTGAGGTCCTTCCGGATTCATCATAGACAAGACCGAACCTGGACAGCTCCAGGCCGGAATCCCTGAGGAATTCGACGTTGGAACGGACACCGGCCGTAATGACAAAGTAGTCACAGGGAAGGACCGTCCCGTCACTCAGTACGATCTCATAGATCTGATGATTCTCGTCTACACGGACTTCGCTGACGCCAACGCCATAATACTGATCGACGCCCTGGGCCTTGAAGGCATCGATATAGGTCCTTGCCGCCCTTTCATCCAGCTGTTTGTTGAGAAGCCAGTCTGCAAAATCCACAAGCGCCACCCTGACGCCCATGTGGAGGAAGCCGGTCGCGCAGTCGATGCCGATCAGGCCCGAGCCCAGAACTACGATATGCTTCGCTTTCTTCGGAACCTCCCTCAGCACTTCGATATCGTCAATATTGCGGAAACCGATATAATTCTCAGCCTCCTGGAGGCCTTTGATGGGCGGAATAAAGGTATGCGAACCGGTTGCTATCAGGAGCCTGTCATAAGAAAGCTCTTCCTTCCCGTCCAGCTCCAGAATGTGCTGCGCCGGTCTGAGACCGACGGCTTCTCTTCCTTTCATCCAGTTCACGTTATAGAGAGTGTCAAAATCCGGCTCGGCAAAGTTCAGCCTCTCCAGCGTCCTTTCTCCGGATAAATACTGGTGAAGAATACATCTGGAATAGATGCTCTGATCCCTGGAAACAAGAACGACCTCTCCCTCCTGATCGTATTTCCGAAGTTCCCGGATGGCGTTTATTCCTGCGGCAGATGAACCGATAATAACATATTTCATTCTTTCACCTCCTCAAGGGTGATCGCGTGCATGGGACACTTCTCGACACACATGGGCATGGGCGTCTTTCCATCCTCACTTCTGTGAACACACATATTGCACTTCATGATCTCCTTATGATGAATACTGTCGTACTTCAGAATGCCGTACGGACAGGACATGATACACATATAGCAGCTGGCGCACTGCTCCTTATTATACTCTACAAAGCCTGTCTCAGGATTCTTGTGCATCGCGCCCGTCATACAGGTATAAGTACATTCCGGCTTATTACAGTGCCTGCAGAAAATGGGCGCAGGGGTGGTCCCGGAATCGATGACGACTCTGTTTCTGGCATCCTGACTCTCCGACTCATGGCTGACCACACAAGCTGTAACGCAGGTCAGGCATCCGATACAGAGATCTCTGTTTATCTTGATTCGATACATAAGACCGTCCCCCTTTTACACTTTTTCAATACGGCAGGTTCCACCCTTGTAATTTGGTTCTCTGGAATACTTGTCATAGCTGGAAGGCGTCAGCTTGTTGCACTCTATATAGTGGATAGGTGCAAACACTTCTCCGTACTGGACGTTATCGGTGATCTTGGCCACAAATACAGCACTTTGTCCGTTAGAAGAACAGACACGGACCCTGTCCATCTCCCTGATGCCCTTTTCCGCCGCAAGAGCGGTATTTACATAGATATAGGCTTTCTTCAGAGAAACATCCTCCACGAATTTCACTTCTCTGGTCCTGCTCTGTGTATGCCACTGGCCGACCGTGCCTCTGCCGGTATTGTAAACCAGCGGGAACTCCTCTGTGACAGGGATCGGATTTTCCAGAGGCTCTTCAAAGACAAACCGCGCTCTGCCGGAAGGTGTAAAGAAATGGCCGTCGGCATAAAGTCTCCTCTCCTCATCGGAGAATTCCGCCTCCCTGCCTTCGGGATAAGGCCACTGTCTGCCGTGGGAATCTGTCAGATCATCCCAGTGGACACCTGTAAAGTCACAGCCCTTTCCTCTGGAGCACTCCCTCAGAAGGTCAAAACACTGCCGGGGCGTTTCCCATTTCGAAATGGCATCGCCCATGCCCAGAGCCTTAGCCACACCAAGAATGCATTCATAATCGGAAATCTCGTTCTCTCCCCTCTCAAGGACTTTGCGCATGGGAGAAAGCCGTCTTTCCAGGTTGATATAGGTACCCTCTTTTTTCAGACCGGGCACCACTGGGAAATAGACCGTACAGTCCTCCGCGCTCTCAATCGTGTCATAGATATCCTGGACGATAAAGAGCTCCAGCTTTCTGGCAGCGGACGCGAAGGTTTCATTGTTGGTCCAGCTGTGCCTGGGATTGGTGCACAGGATCCACAGCCCCCTGATCTCACCGGCATTAATACCTTCAATGATCTTGTTATAAGGAATCGTGGGCTTTTTCGCGATAAGATCGGGCGTGATCCCTACGATATCCGCGATGCGCTTTCTCTCCGCTTCATCCGCAAAATCTCCTCCCGCGAACAGGCAGGTGGTATTGCTGAAAAGTCTGGAACCCATGGCGTTGCACTGGCCTGTGATGGAGTTGCCGCCTGTGCCGGGCTTCCCCACATTGCCGGTAAGGAAGGCAAGATTCATGATGGACTGGGCCGTCCGGACAGCCTCGTAGCCCTGGTTGACACCCATGGTCCACCAGAAGGACACCGCCTTTCCCCTGTGGATCAGTTCCACAAGTTCCAGGATCTGCTCTTTGGAAAGACCCGTTGCCTCGCTCCCCCTGTCGAGAGTAAAGGCTTTGACGAACTCCCTGAAATCCTCATAGTTTTCTGTATGCCGGTCCACAAAGGCGTGATCCACGTAATCCTTCTCGATGATCAGGTTGGACAGGGTATACATCAGCGTAAGGTCCGATCTCCAGCGGATCGGGTAATGATAATCGGCATTCCTCGCAGTCTCCGACCTTCTCGGATCGATGACAATGATCTTCCTGTCCGGAAGCCTGTTATTCCTGACTCTCTGCCAGATGATCGGATGGGCCACCACAGGGTTTGATCCGATAAAGATAATGGTGTCGGAGAGTTCAAAATCATTCAGTGTAAATCCCGGTGCGTCATAACCCAGGGTACCCTTGTGGGCTACCGCTGCGGAGGCCATGCAGAGCCTGGTATTCCCGTCAACGTTGGTCTGCAGGAAGTTGCGCATAACATGACCGAAGATCGCGAACTCCTCCAGCGTCAGCTGTCCGGTACTGATGCCTGCAACACTCTCCCTGCCGTATTTTTCCTGCAGTTCCCTGATTTTGTCAGCTGCGTGTCTGAATCCTTCCTCCCAGGAAACCTCTTTAAAACTCCCGTCTTCCTGCCGGATCTTAGGAAGGGCATTGGGTTTTACCGTTGTCTGCTGCTTGCCAAGTGACAGTCCTTTGATACAGCTGAAACCATCATTGACCGGATAACCTTTCGTAGGAACAGTCTTTACGATCCGGCCATCTTCTACATAAAAGTCCAGATTGCAGTCGATGGCACAAAAATTACAGGTAGATTGCACCTTCCTCATGTTTCGTTTCTCCTTTTGAATAACTGACGGTTGACAGTTCGCATGACCGGATATGCATTTTTAATAACATTAACAGCTTTATTATACGACATATTGCATTTATTTGTCACCTTTCTGCATAATATTATTTCATATTTTTTCTGTTCATGGTATGATGGTATTACAGTACTCCGAGCTTCTGAACCTAAAGAGTATTTATTCCATGGTTTTTAAGACGTGCGATGGTCCTGCCTGCACCGGGGTGTGAACGGAAACGGACACGCCTTCCTCATTGAAAAGGAGTTTCATAATGAAGAAATTAAACTTAAGGGTCTTTCTTTTTATGGCCTTATGCTGTGATCTCGGGCTTTTTTCAAAAAAGCTCATTTCGCCGGCAGCAAATCTGATCACAGATTTTCTGCATATTCCCGGCGGTATTTCCACCAGCTTTTCCCTGATGTTTCTGGTGCTCGCCGCATCCCTCGTTCCTGCCTTCGGCTGTGGTGCATTGATGGGGGCAGTTCAAAGTCTGCTTGCTCTCTTTTTTGGCATGACCGGAAGTATGGGGGTGCTTGCGCCTGTCGGGTATATCCTGCCGGGACTCGTCATTGATCTCATCTTCTTTCTCTCCCGGAAAATCTCAGATGATCCTGCTCCGGGCATCATGCCTGCCATGATTCTTTCATCGGCTGCCGCATGCCTGACAGCCACAGTTCTTGTCTTCAGGCTGAGAGGGCTGGTTCTGCTCTTATATCTGTCTGTTTCAGCGGCCAGCGGATCTGTATGCGGCCTTCTGGCCGTCAACCTGTATCGTCGTCTGAAACCGGTCATTTTTCCTGTCAGGGAGGCATCATGATATGAAAAAAAGAAATCTGGTCATCACAGCTGTTCTGCTTCTCCTCACCGCCTTGATTGCGTTCTTCTATCTGAAAGACCGCAGTCAGCCGCCCCGTGGAAATCTCATCATTCTAGATCAAGGCAGGGAAATCCCTGTTGATCCCTTTACACTTCCTCTGTCGGAAGTAAAGGGAACAACTGTGAACGGGAAGGGAGAAGAAAAAGAAATATCCGGAAAAGGCGTGTCTGTCCGGGATGTGCTGGCTCTTGCCGGTATCGATGACGGGAATTATACATCCATCCGGGTCATTTCTTCCGACGAATATGCAGCCGGGCTGCAGGCGGAGGAGATTGCTTCCGGCAAGACCACCTTCCTGATCCGGGATCCGGCCGAAGACGGCACTGAAAAGATCCGGCTGATCGTCTTCGGGGATTCCGGTTCAAAGCGCCAGGTCAAAGATGTTGAAAGGATTGAAGTGATAAAATGAACGCAGCCTGGGCTGAAAAATACAAAATGAATCCGGCCTGTCCTGATAGTATCCGAAGGAAGGCAGCCGGATCGGATAATCATGAGTTCTGCGGGATCGTACTGGCCGGCGGGAAAAGCAGAAGGATGGGAACCGATAAGTCTGAGCTTACCCTGGATGGAAGGACCTTCCTGGAAATACAGATCCAGAAGCTTCAGCTCCTTGGAGCAGCAGATATTATCATTTCCGGCAGAACATCCCCGCTTCCCGGCACCCGTTCCGTCATGGATCAGCATCCCGGCCTCGGCCCTCTTGGCGGGCTCTGCTCCACATTTCCATCCATTACACAAAGGTGTGCCCTTGTCCTGAGCGTGGACACTCCTCTTATATCCGTTTCAACCCTGAAAAGCATGCTGGAAACACATTTCAGGGGCAGTTCTGATGCCACGCTGCTGGACCACGAAGGCATGGTCGAGCCGCTGACCGCAGTCTATAATACCGACACCGTCAATCTGTTAAAAGAACTCACCGAAAATGGAAAACTGGCAATGAAGGCTTATATTGACAGGCTTCACTACCAGCTTTTTAATTTCGAAGGCGGACCCGAAGAGCTGCTTAACTGCAACTCCCCCCAGGACTTTTCCATGCTGTTGTCAAAAAACAGGTCAACGACAGTTTTCTGATCCGGGAAAAAAAGGGGACGGACCCTCTGCTTATGGGTGATATCAGAAAATCTTCAGATCCGGCCTTCATCCGGACAGACAGGCAACTGCGGTTCCACGGACAGTAGCGTCCGGAACTGTATGGAATTCATAGGAAAGCCCGTTCATCTGCCCTGCAAGAAAATCCATCGCGGCATTCAGCTTTTCCCGGAATCCGGTCTGTTTTGGGAGAAAAGGGGACGGTTCCTTTTCTCCCTTATCTCACTGATTTTCTTTAAAAAAGCGGAAGATCATCTTCAGATAAAAATCCAGTTCCTGGTCTTTGCTCATATAGATCTCATGTTTCACATTCTCCATCATGATAAGCCGGCCTCTCTCCCCGATCTGACGGATAAACCTCTCCTGTCCTCCCGGCATCACCATATTATCCATCCCTGCCTGAAACAGAAGCACCTTTGCTTTTATTCTTCTGCAGTTTTCCGGCTTCAGGGCTTCCTTTGTAAGCTTCAGAAAGCTGTATGCTGTGCTGAATGAAGTAATGCACATCTGAAACAGTGGATTATTCTTCTGCTGTTCCAGCCAGTATGTATAGCGCTCTGAACTCGCGGCGCAGCTGTTTTCAAAATCAGGCTTCCCGGAAAAAGGCACTGAGCCGGGCATATACTTTGCTCCCCCGCCAAGTAAAATGCAGGCTTTCGCCGCAAGGGCGGCAGCCCACACAGGCTTTCCTCCGCTGTTCAGTTCCAGCATCGGGGATGAAAGCACAGCTCTGCTGAAATCCCCAGGATATCGCTCCAGATAACAGGCACTGACTCCGCCGCCCATGGAATGTCCATACAGATACAGCGGCTTTCCCTCTGTCTCAGGCGCTTTCTTCACGATCTCGTTCACAAATCCATGGAAATCAAGAAGCAGTCTGTTGTAATCCGTAATATGGACGAGCGCCTGGTCCTCTGTCGACCGGGTGGATCTTCCGTGCTCCCGCATCTCAAGCTGCCAGACATGAAAACCCTCCTGAAGGAAATAAAAAACCATCTCGTTGAACTTATCAATGGTTTCAGAAAATCCATGGAGCATCACGATCGAAGCTTTCGGATCATCCGCTATGTAATGGGCATAATAGAGCGGTTCTCCTTCCTCCACCTCGTAAATAGCCGTTTCTTTCCGTTCTACCAGATACCAAAGCACGACGTTCTTCATCTCTTCTGCATAATGCTCTTCCATGATTCTCTTCATACAGGCACCCCTTCTCCATCATAATATTCGGATTGATCCAGAAATAACGGTCCCGAATTGCCTGTCTTTTTGTCCGGCAGCACACAGCAGACATCACTTACACAGCCCGCTATGCCCATGGTTTTTGCTGTGCACTCTCGAACAAAAAAACTGCGTAATTCGGGACAGTTATTTCTGTCTCAATCCTTATGTACTATTTTATTGAACGATATGGCTTAAGTCAATCAATATTCAGAAAGCCCTGCTCACGTACCAGTTTTTGAGGAGACATACCATATTCTTTTACAAATGCTCTGTAAAACACAGAATAATCGGAATATCCAAATTCCTCACAGACTTCAGAAGGTGTCTTTCCATACATAAGCGCGTCTTTACTCATAGCCAGCCGCTTTTTAATAATATACTGATGCAGCGAGATTCCCATCTGATCCTTGAACAAATGTGAAATATGATATTTATTCGCATAAAACAGTTCTGAGAGCGTATCCAGACGAAGATCTTCATGAATATGCTCTTCTATATATCTGATCAGGCTTTGATAAAGATTATCCCCTTTTCCATTCTTTTCCGGATGAAGACCTTCATAGACCGTTCTGTTGAGGAACAGAAGAAGATCATTGACTCCCAGCCCCACGGCCATACGTCTTCCAAAACGGT
>JAFOJB010000192.1 GCA_017420455.1 Blautia sp. | reverse complement strand
GAGCATCAGCCGGATGCCGAACGGCCGGAAACATTCCGCGAGCGCTTTCACCTCTCCCAGCCGTTCATCCAGCAGCTCCTGGGCAGGCGCATGGACATTCACATTGTTGATCCCAAGGACATTGATACCGACGCTGGAGAGCATTCTTCCCAGCTGCCGCATCCTGTCCGGCTCGTAGGAAAATGTATCCTTCTCAAACCAGAGGGAACGGCCTGCATAGCCCCTTTCCACCGTTCCGTCCATATTGTCCCAGGAATTCAGCATCCGCAGAGAATAGTACGGCTTCTGGAGTCCGGCGGGAAGAGGTTCTGCAAGACTCAGGCACTGCATCAGGCGGTAGGCGCCATAGAGAAGACCTTTCTCTCCTCCGCGCACCACATACCTGTCCCCCCGCTCCTCCAGGACATAGCCCTCTGAAAGCAGCGGGTCCGGCAGAAGCTCCGCCGTTTTCCCCTCTCCCCATACAGCCATAAATGCTGAAAGCTCTGATGCGGCCATCTCCCCGGGGGCAGCCGCTGTTTCAGAAGCAGGCCAGGTCAGACTTGAAAGCCAGGCCCTCCTCTCTTTCCATCCATCCATACCTCGATCCTCCTTTAAAAAACGCATGATTGTATCTGAAATCCGCAGAAATCGAAATGGCTTCCGGGAAGGAAGACAAATTCTACGATACATTTTCCTTTCAGGATTTCTACCGGGAACTGCTGTTTCGATGGCTCCAGGCTGCGGGCAAAGGGGCACATGGATTTCACGATACTTCCGTCCTCTCCCCTGACCACCAGCGTTACGGACTGGGTGGCAAGATCTGTCGCTCCTTCCAGTGTCAGCACGGCCTCTTTATCCGTATCAAACTCCATCTCCTCAAATACCAGTGTGACATTGTTTCCGATCTCACGGACGGCATCGTCCGATTTCACGTAGCGGTCTCCATAGATTTCATCCGCCTGTACAGCCGGATTCCAGCGGTCCGCGCGGGACTTCCGGGTGAAGGAAAAGCCCTTCATATGAACCTTTTTCTCCATGGAAAACCAAAGCCTCCGGACCCCTGTAAGCACCTTCGGGAGACGCCAGGTTTCCTCCTGATATACGTTCCAGATCATTTCCTTCTGGTAAGGAAGCACTGCCAGAGGTTTCCCCTCCCTTCGGGGACGTTCCTCCCAGACCGATATTTCACAGGACTCAGAATCCAGCGAAAACACCGGGATCGTGATCTCGTCCGATCCTGCCTTTCCGAAATCAATATCCGGGAAACCCACAGCGCTGAAGCCATCCCGGGAGAAGGAAACGCCGTGTTCATTCCCTGCCGTCACCTCTCCTTCACTGTCTGAATAGAGAGAGGCTGAAATAAAATGATAGGGGTCCAGAACCGCAGAGCCGAAGCCCTTTGCCGTCAGCTCCAGGGAAGACAGGGTCCTGCAGAAGGGATATCCGTTTCTGGCTCCTGCCCGGAGATAAAAGGCTCCGTCGCCCTTCGCCGTTACGGTGAAGATCCCCTCTTCCGGTGAATAGACGCCTTCTGCGATGGGCACCTCCACTCCCTTCGAATTCAGGATCCGGAAGGTAAGTCCTTCCGGATCCTCAGCCCTTTCGGGAAGGACCCTGACCGCGAACCTGGCAGAAGGATGTTCCGGAGTCAGCAGCGCACCGTCCAGTGCCTTCAGGTCGATCCGCCTTACAAAGGTGCGCTCCGGATCCTGCGCGGACACCTCCCGGCAGCTGATCGTGAAGCGTTCTTCGAAGTCACGGCAGGATGCCGCTTTTTTCAGGACCGGTATCTGAACCTGTGCGCTTTTCAGCCCTTTTCCCTCCGCCTGGACACAGATGGTTCCTTCCTCTTCCTTTGCTCCCACGATCAGGAGCAGCTTTCCGGAGAACAGACGGCGGCTGGTCACCTGGTAACCGTCCGCGTCGGTACTGTCCCCATTATCCATTCCCAGCAGCACCCCAGGCCCCGCAACCTTCACATGAATCCGGTCAACAGCGTTTTCTACCTGGCGGCCTTCTTCGTCCTTCACGGTCACCGTGATAAAGGCCATGTCATGACTGCCTGCCGTAAGGCTTTCCTCCTTCACGGAAAGACAGATTGTTTTTCCTTCTCCGAAGGAACGGGCTTCCTCCTCGCACACCAGCCTTCCTTCCTCATCGTACGCTCTGGCCAGGAGAGTCCCTTTTTCGTAAGGTACCTTCCACACAGGAAGGCATTCCTCCGGAGAACGACGGCTGCAGGTTTTTCTTCCCAGAGAGCGTCCGTTCAGGAAGAGCTCTGCTTCCGCCTGGTTGGTCATGACGGGAACATCGATGAGCTGTCCTTCGTTCCAGTCCCAATAGCAGCCGATGTGCAGCATGGGTCTTTCTGTCCACATGGACTGATAGAAATAGTAGCTGTCCTTCGGGAACCCGGCCGTATCTGCCTGGCCGAAATAACAGCTTCTGGTGTGATAGGGCGTAGGCTCTCCAATGTAATCGGTCCCCGACCAGATAAACTGGCCCAGGGACCAGGGTGTCTCCAGATCCTGAAGAAGCATCCTTCTGAGATCCTGGGTTCCCCAGCTGGTACGGCTGTTCAGAAGGGCGGAGCACTGAAGGTCCTCGTCGGAGAGGATCCCTTCCTCCATGGGGAAATGGTAGATTCCCCGGCTCTGCAGCAGAGATCCCGTTTCGCTTCCGTAGATCACCCAGTCGGGGTGTGCCTCATGGTGCTGCTGATAGTATTTCTCTCCATAGTTATAGCCCGGAAGCTTAATCACTTCCGCGCATCCCTGGGCGCCTTCCCAGGGCATATAATTGCTGCCGAAGGTCACCTGGGCCTGTGTCCTGTCGTGGCGGCGCACCTCCTCCATAAGGAGACGTGTCCATTCTTTCCCCTTTTCCGATACATTCATATCCGCGATCTCGTTACCGATGGACCAGAGGATCACGCAGGCGTGAGTGCGGTCCCGGCGGACCCAGGACGCCACATCCTCCCTCCAGGTCTCCGGGAAAAAACGGGCGTTGTCATAGGTGGTCTTTGGCAGTTCCCACATATCGAGCAGCTCGTCCACCACCAGAAAGCCCAGTCTGTCGCAGAGATCCAGGAATTTCCGTGCAGGCGGGTTGTGGGACGTCCGGACCGCGTTCGCCCCCATCTCCTTCATCAGAAGAAGCTGCCTCTCTGCCGCTTTCTCGTAAAACGCCGCTCCCAGTGCGCCAAGATCGTGGTGAAGACATACGCCGTGCAGCTTTATGTGTTCCCCATTCAGGAAAAAGCCTTTGTCTGTGGTAAATTCCGTGGTACGAAAACCTATATTCAGCCGGAGAAGATCATTGTCCGAACACGGAAATTCCTTCCCGGAATTCCTGCCTGCAGCCGCCGTCAGATTTTCTGATCCAGGTCTCCTGCTGCCTCTTCTGCCCTGTACATTTTCCGCGCCATCTGTTTCCGGTGCGCATTCTGATGCACCTGCGCACTCTTTTTTCTCAGGATTCTCCGTTTCTTCCAGCCATAAGGCCAGAGGATACAGGGATGGATCCGTGACCGACCAGGGACGGATCTTCCCGGCATACACAGAGCAGGAGACTGTGCAGGTATCACAGCCCTGAAAGTCACAGAACGCAGCTGCAGAAGACAGCGCTGCGCCATCCTGATCCAGAAGAACCGCCGTCAGCCTGTATTGTTCTTCCGGGTCCTTTCCGCCCGCTTCCTTCTTTACCTCGGCGGAAATATCCAGCATCCAGCCATCTTTTTCCCGCCTGGTGGCTGTCCGGATGCCATCCGGCACCAGATGGACCTGCGGCAGGATGAGCAGGGTCACATCACGGTAGATTCCGGCTCCGGCGTACCACCGGGAATTCGGGTTCCGGCTCCTTACATGAACCGCGATCTCATGCATTCCCGGCGTAAGCGCATCCGGAAGCCGGATCTGGAAAGCCGTATATCCGTACCTGTGGATTCCCAGCACCTTCCCGTCCAGCAGGATCTCTGCATCCATATACACCCCGTCGAAACAGAGGATCAATGTCTTTCCCTGCCACTCTTCCCTGTTTTCAAATGACTTTACATACCAGCCGTCCGCGTCCTCATAAAAATGATCCGCATCCTCGATCATCCAGTCGTGGGGAAGAAAGACCCTTCTCTTTTCCGCCGCTTTCATACTGTCATAGCTGCTGCCATAAGAAAGCTTCACAAATGACCATCCGTCATTCCATTCCAGCCTCATATCGTTTCCTTTCTGCACATTGTTGTAATCCAGTGCACGTCCATCGATGACCGTTCGCCGCCAGGTGTGCGCCTGTGCTGGCACGGTGTACGTCCGGCGGCTTTACCGCGCATAATAACCTGTGCATTCTGCACGGGATTTTCCGGCGGATCTTCAGGTTATACGCTCCTCACACCATCTTACAACAAACCTGCGCCGCTATCCAGTTATTTTCCTGTTTTGGCAAGAATCAATAAAATAAAAGCAAAAATTAGGCAGGATTTTCCAACTGTTTTGTGGTAAACTGGAGAAGTAAGCAGTGCATAACCTACAAAAAACCATGCGTAGAGAGGAGTGTTTTTATGTCTTCTGACAAAGCCGTTTCACGGAAAGCCGTTAAAAAGGCTTCTGCCGGTAAAATGGGCTTCGGTGCTTACATGCGCCGTTACTGGCAGCTTTATCTGCTGCTTGGCATTCCCATGCTGTACCTGCTGATCTTCAAATATATCCCGATGCTGTATATCCAGATCGCCTTCAAGAAATACAGCATCGTACAAAAGCTCTGGGAAATGCCTCTTGCGGCTAATCATGGATTTCAGTACTTTATCCAGGCGTTCTCCGACAGAGATTTCCGGAATGCGCTGCGAAATACCGTTGTTCTGAATCTCCTGGATCTGATAATCGGCTTCCCGATTCCTATTATCTTCGCGATCATCCTGAATGAGCTTCCCTTCGTCAAATTCAAGAAATTTACACAGACCGTCGCCTATATGCCCCACTTTCTTTCCTGGGTCATCATCTATGGTCTGGCTCTTCAGCTTTTCGCGCCAAGCACCGGTCTGATCAACAATATCATCACCAACCTGGGCGGAGAGGCCGTTCCCTTCCTGAATGAGTCCCATCACTGGGTCTGGACCTACATATTCCTGGGGGTCTGGCAAAGCTTTGGCTGGAACTCCATTGTGTACCTGGCGGCCATCGCCGGCATCAACCGGGAGCTGTACGAAGCCGCCTCCGTGGATGGCGCCGGACGCTTCGCCAAAATCTGGCATATCACTCTGCCCGGCATCAAGCCCACCATCGTCATTCTTCTCATTATGGCCATCGGAAACATCCTGGGAAGCAATTTCGACCGTCCCTATGCCCTCCAGAACAACCTGGTCATGGACTGGGCCAACGTTCTTTCCACCTATGTCTACCGGCGTGGTATCAAGGGGCTTCAGTTCTCACTGACTACAGCCGTAGGCTTCTTCCAGTCGGTGGTCGGCGTATTCTTCCTGCTTGGAGCCAACTGGCTGTCGCGCAAGCTTGGCGAGCGCGGAATCTGGTAAGGGGGTGAGTGTATGAATACAGGAAAAAATAAAAATGCCGGCAATGTTGTCCTTGTGATCATCTGCCTGATCATCTGTGCCATCTGTCTGATTCCCATGCTGAACCTTCTGGCCCGCTCGGTGAGCTCCACAGACGCCCTGGTAAAGCATGAGGTATACCTGATCCCGAAGGGCTTCAATCTGGATGCCTATACACTGGTCCTGAAGGACGCCAAATATATCCGCGCCTTCTTCTGGACAGTATTCCTGACCATCGCGGAGACTCTGATCTGTCTGTTCATGACCACCATCTGCGCCTATCCGCTGATCTTCAAGGAGCTGAAGGGACGGAGACTGATCAATATCATTATCATCATCACCATGTTCTTCAACGCGGGAACCATTCCGAACTACCTGCTGATGAAAAGCCTGAAGCTTCTGGACCAGCCCCTGGTTCTCCTGCTGCCTGGCGCATTGTCGGTGTACAACATGATCATCATGCGAAGCTTTTTCTACGGAATCCCGGATTCCCTGCGGGAGTCGGCTCAGATCGATGGCGCAAGCCATTTCACGATCCTCCGGAGCATTTATGTTCCTCTTTCCAAACCGGTCTTCGCGACCCTGGCCCTGTTCTACGCAGTAGGCCGCTGGAACGGATATTCCGACGCCCTCATGTATATCAGCAACAGCAAGCTGTACCCGCTGCAGCTTCTTCTGTACAATATTCTGAACAATATCAACAGCGTCGAGGTGGCCACCCAGGAGGGCTTTTCCGCACCGGGACTTACGGAATCGCTGAAAATGGCGATCGTCATGTTTTCCACCATCCCGATCCTGTGCATTTATCCGTGGCTCCAGAAATACTTTATCCACGGGGTCATGGTAGGAGCTGTGAAGGAATGATCCTTCCGGTTTTTCAGAATGTCACTTTTTTACTTACCTGAAAAAGCCTTTCGTCCTTCCTGATGGAAGAGCCCGAAAGCTTTTATACAAACATTATTCAAAAGGAGGAACCTCTATGAAAAAGCAGATTCTCTATGTCACGTTAGCTGCCGCCCTTACGGCATCGTTTGCGTTGTCCGCAAATGCTTCCGAACTGGTTGACGGAAAATTTGAAGAGACAAAGCACATCACCGTGGAAGTCTACGACCGCGGGATCGACGGCGGGTCCGATGTGACCAACAACGATTATACCCGTTTCATCAAGGAAGGTATGCTGGAAGCCCACAATGTGGAAGTGGAATTCGTAGCCGTTCCCAGATGGACAGAGGTAGAACAGATCAACAACCTGCTGGCAGCCGGTTCTGCGCCGGATCTCTGCGTTACCTATGACCTTCCTACCATCAAGACCTATTCTGCCATGGGCGGCGTGATCGATATGGCCGATCTGGTAGAGACCTACAAGGACGATCTTCCCAACCTGTGGAACTGGCTCACCGAGACCAATATTTACTGGGACAAGGATCCTTCCACCGGCGAGCTGTATGATATCGAGACCAAGCTTGCAAACCAGAACCGTACCAACTGCTTCGTACGTGCGGACTGGCTGGCGAAGCTGGAGATGGAAGCTCCCACTACCAAGGAAGAGTTCTATAACATGCTCTGCGCGTTCCGCGACAATGCCGAGCTTCTTCTTGGCGACGACGCAGACAAGATGATCCCCTTCTCTGTAAGCTATGATGTAGGCTGGAGAGCTTCTACCCTGATCGAATCCTTCCTGGATCCGGAGATGACCGACAAAGAATTCTATGTAAACGGATTTGACGACAGAAAGCTCACCGAGAATGGTGTCCGCAATGCCATCGAGCTTCTGAACAAATGGTACAATGAAGGCCTTATGTGGAAGGATTTCGCTCTGTATACCGCAGGCGATACCACAGAGGATGATATGATGAAGGCCGGTTATGTAGGCGCTTTCATCCACAACTGGGATTATCCTTACAGAAACGGTACCGATTCCATCCAGGCCAACCTTCAGAGACTGGTAGGCGAGGATGCAGCCTATGTTTCCATCGATCCCTTTGAGGACAGGAACGGCACCCATACCAAATGGATCGCCGGCCCCATCGACCGTAAGGTCTTCTTCCCCATCACCAACCAGGAGCCGCTGGCCTGCCTTCTGTATCTCGACTGGCTCAGCACACCTGAAAACCTGCAGTATCTCCAGATCGGCGAAGAGGGCGTGACTCATGAGCTCACCGAGGACGGCGCAGTGAAGATCATTGCCGCGACAGGCGACGCCATCCAGAATTCCGGCTTCAACATTGACTACACGCTTACCTGCAACGGACTTCACCTTGTAGACGACGCGCAGACCGCTCTTTCCATCGCTTACAGCTATGCGGAAGTAGACCCCGCCCTGGTAGAGACTGCTAACGCTGTCGCAAAGGTTGATACCCGTGAAGGCAAGAACGCAAACTGCGGCACCATCGAGGCTGAAAACGGCATGACCGAGACCCTGAACAGCAAGAGGGACATCCTTCTGGATACCGCCGTTTCCGCAAGCGTTGAAGATTTCGCTTCCGTATTTGACAACGCCATGGCAGATTATCTTGGCTCCGGCGGACAGGCCATCATGGACGAACGTCAGGCAAAATGGGAATCCATCTACGGCGACGAGGAAATGCTTCCGTAACGGGAAACCCGTACCTCCGTGTACATAACACAGGTTTTCACATGATCAGGACTTACAGGCTGGAACTTGTATGTTCCGGAATCACGTTATCAGTGACCAGCCATAAACTGTAAAAAGTCATGAAAAAACGAACGCTTTCAGGCATAAAACCTGGAAGCGTTCTTCTTTGATTTCTATCT
>JAFOJB010000191.1 GCA_017420455.1 Blautia sp. | reverse complement strand
CCTTTGTATCTGCGGAGCAGATCTGGGGGGAGTATGTTAAAAGGGGCATCAACAATTTCAAGATCGAGGGAAGGACTGCGAATCTTTTTTCGCTGATCGAGACCTATTGTTTTTATATGCTGAAGCCGGAGAGAGCAGGGGAGGCGCGGCTCCTCCTGTACCGCAATCTGGAGCAGGCGAAGGTAGTCACGGTAGGAAAGCCCCGCCCGGCCAGGTGGCCCTGATACCGGCGGCAAAGAATTGCAATCGGCATTTTCATTCGTTCGCGAGTATAAGAGGAGGGATCTTTGCAGTATGGAACAGGACAGGGATACCATCTACTGGCATCTTCCGGGTTTTTATTATTTCTTTTATCTGAACCAGGTGATCATCCGTCTGATGAAGGATTACCCGGAGAAATTCAGGGATCATTATCGTGTGGGGAGTGTTTACGGTACTTTTCCGGGGGCCATCTGGAATGGAGGGCGGGCGGTTTTCGGCCTTGCGTCAAAGGGGGATATGGAAAAGATCATTTCCACCTACAATCAGCTGGAGGTTCCGGTGCGGTTCACCTGGACGAATTCGCTGCTGACACAGGAGCATCTTCATGATACCTACTGCAACCTGATCATGCAGACGGCAGACAACGGAAAGAACCAGGTGCTGGTGAACCGGCAGGTCCTGGAGGATTACCTGCGGGAGAAGTACCCCCGTTTTCAGTATATTTCCTCCACGACCAAAAGGATCACGGATCTTGCAGAGCTGGAAGAGGAGCTTGCAAAGGATTATTTTCTTGTGGTGCTGGATTACGATCTGAATCACGAGGAGGAGGTGCTGAAAGCATTGGAAGAGAAGGCGGACCGCATCGAGATCCTGGTGGATGAAATCTGTTTCCCCGGCTGTCCAAGGCGGAAGGAGCACTATGCCGATGAATCCCGGGCACAGCTGAATTTTGAAAAGGGCACGGTGTACCCCTGTCCCAACCGCGCAAAAAAGCCCTCCTTTTCGGAGTGCAAAAAGCGGAAGGCTTTCATCTCCAATGAGGAGCTGGAGGGATATATCCGGAGGGGTTACCGGAATTTCAAGCTGGTGGGACGGGGTCTTCCCATCGAGCTGGTGAAGGATTCTTATATGTACTTTCTCGTAAAAGAGGAAGAGAGGGAGTTTATCCGCAGAAAACTGGACGCGACGCTGCAGCGTCTGACGATGAAGCGGGCGTAGCCATGCGGGGGCAGAAAGGAGAGATGCCATGAAACAATGGAGGAAGCGGATCGCTGCAGCGATTGCCGCGGCGGCGGTGCTGCTGATGGTGAATGGAGGAACAGGTATGGAATTTCAGGCTGCGGCCTATCAGGATACAAAGGAGTACCAGAGCCTTTCTGCGGCTTTTCAGGAGTATTTTTCCGTGGGTGTGGCTGTACAGGCCATCGATCACTGGAACGATCCCACCGCGGAGATCGGGAATCCGGCCAAGGAGGAGCTGATCGTCTCTTCCTTTAACAGCATGACCTTCGGAAACGAGTTCAAACCGGCCTATAATTTTGATCCCAAAAGCCCGACGCTGTTTTCTGTGGATCCGGCGGCAGAGGAGCTGCTGGATTTTGCGAAGGAGAACCACATTCCGGTCCGGGGGCATACTCTGGTGTGGCACAGTCAGGTGAATCCCGCCATCTTTGCCAGGGATTTTCAGCCGACATGCAGGGGCAGGCTCACCCGGGACGAGAAGGCAGAGCTGGACGAGGAATGCCTGGTGGACAGGGAAACCCTCATAGAGCGGCTTCGCACCTATATCTACGGCCTTCTGGAATATACATACAAAAACGGGTACGCGGATGTGATCTACGCCTGGGATGTGGTGAACGAGGCTTCGGACGAGGAGCAGCCCGACGGCTTCCGGCGCAGTTACTGGTACAGGATCATCGGGCCGGAATTTCTGTACTACAGCTTCCTTTTCGCCAGGGAGGCTTCGGTGAAGTATTCCGGGGAATATGCGTCTCTTTACGGCCTGGATCCGGAGAAGGACGATCTTTCTTCTATCCGGCCGCTGCTGTTTTATAACGATTACAATGAATGGTTTGAGCGCCGGAGCGACGCCATTATCCGTTTCCTGACGGAGGATGTGTACAACCCGGGGCAGTCCATGGTCGAAAGCGCGATCCTTACAGGGGATACAGACGGGACGATTTATGGGGATGGTCTTCTGGACGGGATCGGCATGCAGGGACATCTTGACGATACCCAGAATATCGGGCAGTACATGAAGGCTCTGGAAAAATACGACGAGGCTGTGGGGCTTGTGCATATTACGGAGCTGGATGTGGGAAAGACGCAGAAGGGCGAGAAGGGAGAAGCCCATCAGGCGCAGTTCTACTATGATTTCTTCTCCCGACTGATGGAGGAGAAGGAAAAGGGAGTGAACCTGGCCTGTGTGACCTTCTGGGGCCTGACAGACGACGCTTCCTGGAGAAAGGGAGCGGATCCCCTGCTGTTTTATGAGGATCTGGGAAGAAAGCCGGCCTTCGAAGCCGTGCTGGCGGCAGCCCGGAAGGACGCTTTCACGCTGCAGGGCGCGCCCGCCCAGGGAGATTCGGTATACTCGGAAAGGATCGATTTCGAGCCTTACAAAGAGAACGGAACCACCGTCACGGTTCCTCCGAATTCCGTCGGGTTTTACAGCAGGGGGAGCGGTCATCAGTCTGTGCTTGTACTGGTAAATAAAGAGAACCATACAGAAGGCGCTCCCATCGGGTTCTGCCTGCGCGTGCAGAGAGAGGAGAAGGACGCGACGGTAAAGAAGGAGATGAATGCGTTCCTGGGCGCGCAGGTGGAGATCACCATGCATGTAAAGACGGAAGATTCTGCCATCATCCTTGGACTCGAGGGAGGAGAGCAGACAGAGCTTTTAAGGACAGCCTCTGACGGGGACTGGACAGAGCTTCATACGGAATGCCATATTCCGGCGGACTGGCCCTCTGCCGCTCTGTACCTGGAGACAGACGGGACGGCAGACATCTAT
>JAFOJB010000190.1 GCA_017420455.1 Blautia sp. | reverse complement strand
GCATATTGTCCCAGTACATTCCGTCGATAATTACAAAGGAATGATCATAAGGAATGTGATACACATAAGGGGTATATCCCAGACGCTTCGCGCAGGCGGCCGTGGCGCAGGCAAGCATCGCGCATTCGCCGGCATGATAGGTAATATAATCGATCGCGGCCTGGTACTGCCAGCCTTCCTCACTGACATCCGGTTCCATGGAAGGGATGAAATCCGAACCCATGAAATAGCTCCAGCAGGCCTTCAGCTTCTCATAGGAGCTGCTGTTGGCACTGGAAACCCGGGCGATAAAGGCATCTACCACTTCATTCATCTCCTGTTCCAGTGCGGAGATGGGCGGAGCAGGCTCTTCCAGACAGATGGAGAGGCCGTTCATATCTACCTTTCCCGGGATGCTGCCTGTGTAGGACCGTACCGTATAGATATAATCAACTCCATATTCGATGGGATATGTCTCTGAAGATACATGTGTGAAGCTGACCGCCGATTTTCCGGTTTTGCCGATCTGGACCCATTTCCCGGTACCGGAGATCATCCGGTAGATCCGGTAATTATCCGCGCCGGAGGCTGTCTTCCAGGTAAGCTGCACGGTTTTCTCCCCTGCCTCGGAAAGTCCGGTAAGGACCGGCGTATTTGCCACGCATTTGCCGGTACAGCCCTTTGTATTCATTGCGCTGAAGACCTTCTTTCCATTCACCAGCCGCCAGGCTTTCACGGAATAGGTATATTGCTTTCCGATACTGACCGGATACTTCTTAGTATTTTTATGATAGAAGGAAAGGGTATCCGTTTCTCCGAGGTATACCCAGCTTCCGTTATTTTTCAGAAAGACCTCATACCCGTTGGCTCCGTCCACAGCGTTCCAGAAAACCTTCATCCTGTTATAGGAAGCACACTGAACCGTACGAAGGGACGGTGTTTTCAGTACAGGAGTTCCTTCGATCCCGGTCCCGTCCACGCCTCCCAGGATATTACCGTTCTTCGCTCTTGCGGTATATACATAGGTAGTCCCTGTATGAAGCGGAAACCTGTAAGAGCTCAGATGCGTGAAAGATGTGCCGGCCACATCTCCCAGGTTCTTCCACTGGGAAGCTCCCTTCTCTTTGTAAAAAATCCTGTATTTTGTGGCATTCGCCACACTCTTCCAGGTAAAGGTCAGGGAATCGTAGCTTCTGCTTTCCACACTCACAAGCTCCGGCGCCCCGGGTACCGGAATCTCTGTCAGTACGCCGGAAGCGGCGATATTGTAGTACTTGTCCCCGATTTTGTATTCAGAAGCATTCCGAAGGAGCTTCCCATTCTTCTGGAAATAATAAAGCTTTCCGGCGGAAGAGCGGATGCCGGTGAACATGCTTCCGTTGGTGGTTCTCATATAATAGGTATCCAGTACTCCGTCTGTCGTAATCTTCAGCCAGCCCTTGTGAAGATATCCGGAGTCCGGCTCGAAATAATACACCAGCCCCTTGATCGTCTGGAAGCCTTTTGCCTTCTTTCCGTTGATATAATAGGTCTTCTGACCGTCCGCTTCGGTGACCCATCCATTGCTTTTCGACGCAATGGCCAGTTCCTCGGACTCTGCAGTAAGAAGCTCAGCGGAAAGGGAAACCCTGGCTGCGGCAGCGACTCCGGTGGAAATCTCCTTCAGTTCATTCTCCCCGCCGGAGAGAAGCTCTATGGTCTCCCTGGAATCCGCCGGGGCTGCGTCCTGCAGTTTTCCCTCCTTGCTGTCCGGCACTTTTTCCTGTGTACTTTCCGGATTTTCATCCTGCCCGGCCTGCCAGTCCCCGGCGTCAAGCTCCGGCATTTCACTGAGGAGGGCGTCCTGTTCTGTTCCCTCCCGTTGTGTTCCATACACCCCCGCATCCGTCTGCATCATGTCCGGATTTCCTTGTGCAGTCTCCTCTTCCGACTGCCAGGCGCTGTTTTCAATGGTATTCTCCCTCACATCCTGAAAACCGGCATCCTCCGTCATCTCGAGGGCTTCTGAAGCAGATGTATCCTCCAGACCACAGATTCCTTCCGCTTCCGGCAGACCGGCAAGAAGCTCCTGTGCCGGCACAGAAACAGAAGCTGCCGACATCACGGCAGCCAGCAGCAGAGCCAGGATTTTTTTCTTCATACGCATCTGTCTCCTTCCTTTGATCTTACAGAATAAAATTCGCCTGAATTTTGAAAGGGGACGTGGAAAAATATCCACGTCCCCCCTGATATTCTTATACCAGCTCGATGATAACTTCCATCGCGGCATCGCCTTTACGCGGTCCGATCTTTACGATACGGGTATAACCGCCGTTGCGGTTCGCGTACTTCGGAGCGATCTCGGTAAACATCTTATCTACCAGATCTACAGTTTTGGTATTTTTCTTTCTTCCAGCACCCTTCTCAGGCACTTCTCTGATCGGATAAAATACCTTCAGCATCTGACGGCGGGCATGAAGTCTGCTCGGAGCATCCTTTTTGATCTGTTTCTGAACTTCATCATATACAGTCTGCTTCTTGCCGTCTACAACCTCTTTCACCCTTTTGCCTTCCGCGTTCTTTCTGGGAACCTTTGCGGTAACGGTAACGGTCTCGAAATTGTCTCTCTCACGAACAGCCATGGCGATCAGGCCTTCAGCGATCTTGCGGATCTCTTTTGCCTTTGCTTCAGTGGTAGTGATCTTGCCTCTATAAAGCAGCATGGTAACCTGGTTCCTAAGTAATGCTTTTCTCTGATCAGCTGTTCTGCTCAGTTTTCTGTACTTTGCCATTTTCTTATCCTCCATCTGCGGGACAGATCTACATGCTTGTTCGGACTTACTGTAAACCTGCTGGCACCCGCTGTATACTCAAAAGCCCTTTTATTCCTCCGAGGGCTGCAGCTGAAGGCCAAGTTCTTTCAGCTTCGCGAGAACTTCCTCCAGGGACTTTCTTCCCAGGTTCCGGACCTTCATCATATCATCAGAGGTTTTGCTGCAGAGCTCTTCTACTGTGTTAATTCCTGCTCTCTTCAGGCAGTTGTAAGAACGAACCGAAAGCTCCAGTTCGTCGATACTCATCTCCCGTACCTTTTCCTTTTCATCGTTCTCTTTCTCGATCATGACTTCCGCGTTTTTCGCGTTCTCGGAAAGATCGATGAACAGGCTCAGATGCTCGCTGAGCACCTTTGCCGCAAGGCTTACTGCCTCGTCAGGATCCAATGTACCATTTGTATAAACATCGAGTGTCAGTTTATCATAATCAGTAACCTGGCCTACACGGGTATTTTCCACGATCATGTTTACTCTGTCCACAGGAGTATAGATCGCATCTACCGCAAGAACGCCGATCGGCATATCATCCGTCTTGCCCTTGTCGGCGCTGACATAGCCGCGCCCTTTGGTGATCGTAAGCTCCATGGTCAGCCGGCAATCCTTCCCGCCGTTCAAGGTTGCAATCACCTGCTCCGGATTCATGATCTCGATATCCTGATCTGCCTGAATCTCAGCTGCCGTGACAATACCTTTTCCTTCACACTCGATGTAGGCTGTCTTCGGATCGTTGTCCAAGCTGTTGTTTTTGATTGCCAGGCTTTTCAGATTCATGATGATCTCCGTGACATCTTCCTTTACTCCGGGAATGGAGCTGAATTCATGAAGAACACCATCGATCTTAACCTGACTTACTGCCGCGCCCGGAAGGGAGGACAGCATAATTCTTCTGAGGGAGTTGCCAAGGGTTGTGCCATACCCTCTTTCCAGAGGTTCTACCACAAATCTGCCAAACTTCTTGTCTTCAGATATCTCAGCAATTTCGATCTTCGGTTTGTTGAAATCAAACACTATATAATTCCCTCCTATATCTTTGGTCAACAAGTCCTGCGGAATGTGCTTTATCCGGATTACTTGGAGTACAACTCGACGATAAGCATTTCGTCAACGGGAACATCGATTGCTTCTCTGGTGGGCAATTCTCTGACCGTTCCCTTCAGATTCTCCTGATCTACATCCAGCCATGCAGGAACAAGTCTTCCGCCTGTCACTTCCAGGATCTGTTTGTATCTCTCGGAGCTCTTTGCTCTTTCTTTGATCTCGATCTCGTCTCCTGCCTTTACCAGATAAGAGGGAATGTTCACGATCTTTCCATTTACAAGAACATGTCTGTGATCTACGATCTGACGTGCCTCTCTTCTGGTTCTGGCAAACCCAAGACGATAAATAACGTTGTCCAGTCTGCTCTCCAGCATGACCATAAGGTTCTCGCCGGTAGCTCCGGACATTCTGACGGCCTTCAGATAATAATTATGGAAGGGTTTTTCCAGAACGCCGTAGATGAATTTTGCTTTCTGCTTTTCTTTCAGCTGCAGGCCGTACTCGGATACCTTCCGGTTGGCACGTTTCAGCTGTCTGGTGGATTTTTTATCTATACCAAGATACATGGGATCCAGGCCCAGTGATCTGCATCTCTTCAGGACAGGAACTCTATTTACTGCCATTTCTCAATAACCTCCTAATCAGACTCTTCTACGCTTCGGTGGACGGCATCCATTGTGGGGAACCGGTGTCACGTCGCGGATGCTGGTAACCTCCAGGCCGCATGCCTGCAGAGCACGGATCGCAGCTTCACGGCCGCTTCCCGGACCCTTTACCATAACATCAACAGTCTTCAGGCCATGAACCAGAGCAGCCTTGGTTGCTGTCTCTGCAGCCATCTGTGCAGCATAAGGGGTAGATTTCCTTGAACCTCTGAATCCCAGACCACCGGCACTTGCCCAGGAAAGAGCATTTCCTTCATTGTCTGTAAGAGTGACAATGGTATTGTTAAAGGAAGACTGGATATGTGCCTGTCCGTGTTCAACGTTTTTCTTGACACGACGCTTTGTCGTTCTTTTCGTCACTTTCGCCATTTTAAAACTAACCTACACTTTCCTTGTACTTATTTCCTTCTGCTTGATTTCTATTACTTATTTCTTCTTGTTTGCTACAGTTCTCTTCGGACCCTTGCGTGTTCTGGCGTTTGTCTTGGTCTTCTGACCGCGAACCGGAAGGCCTTTACGATGGCGGATACCTCTGTAGCATCCGATTTCCTGCAGTCTCTTGATATTCAGAGCAACTTCTCTTCTGAGATCACCTTCTACCATCATCGTTTCCTCGATGACAGAACTGATCTTCTTCACGTCTTCGTCTGAAAGATCTCTTACGCGGATATCCGGATTTACTCCGGCCTGAGCAAGGATCTTATCTGCACTGGATCTGCCGATTCCATAAATGTAAGTAAGACCGATTTCAATGCGTTTCTCTCTTGGTAAATCTACACCAGCTATACGAGCCATGTACTGTTTCCTCCATTATTCTATCTTTCTTCTGAAAGCCTCCCGCGGCGTACATCACTTGCAGATTCCTGCAAGGTGAAATGGGATGCATCAGCCCGGAGCTTTCCATTCCTAATTGGGGCGCCTCGGTAATACGCCCAGCTGCCTTTCGGCGTTCCGGCAGCCTTTCCGAATGTCAGGGCGTTCTGCCCTTCTTGCCTCTCGGTATTAGGCAATACATGTTAACAAAGCAGCCGCATGATCAAAAGCGCATCGGAATGCTTTATGCATCATCCCTGGCGCTGTTTGTGCTTCGGGTTTTCGCAGATGATCCTGATCGATCCTTTTCTTTTGATAACCTTGCACTTTTCACAGATTGGTTTTACAGATGATCTTACTTTCACTGGAATCCTCCTCTCTACTGGTTACTCGCTCCCGGGTGTGTCCCGGTTCTGACTGCATAAGGGCGCACTGATTCTATACACAGGACGCGCCTGAAGGTTATACTAACACTTCCCCCTGGGTTTTGCAAGTGTTTTTTTATTTTTTTTCAACGTTATACAAAGAGGCCGTGGACTGTAACAAAAGAGGCGCCGAAGCGCCTCCTGATCATCATTATTTATGATCTTTATTTATCTCTCCAGATGATCCTTCCTTTGGAAAGGTCATAGGGGGAAAGTTCCAGGGTTACCTTGTCGCCCGGCAGGATCCGGATAAAGTTCATACGAAGCTTTCCGCTGATATGCGCCAGCACGACATGCTTGTTCTCCAGTTCCACCTTGAACATGGCGTTCGGGAGCTTTTCGAGAACTGTCCCTTCTACTTCAATTACATCAGATTTCGACATGATATTCCTCCTGTATCGATGTTCCATTAAGGATAATGCACGGATCTCCATGCAGGCCATACCCGCTGTATTCTGCCGCAGCGAAGGATCAGACCTGATCGGAAAGCGTCAGGATCTCGGGATCCCCTTCCGTGATCAGAATGGTATTTTCGTAATGCGCCGAGAGAGAGCCGTCCATGGTTACGACCGTCCAGTCGTCGTCCAGCCAGGCTACGTCAGCGCGTCCCAGATTGATCATGGGTTCTACTGCCAGTGTCATTCCCGGAAGAAGCCGGATACCTCTTCTTTTCTGGGGAAAATTCGGAATCTGCGGGTCCTCATGCAGATGTGTTCCGATTCCATGTCCCACCAGATCACGCACAATACCGTATCTGTACTTTGCCGCATGCGCGCCGACAGCCTTCGAAATATCATGCAGGTGATTACCGGCTCTGGCAAATTTCAGTCCTTCAAAAAAACACTCCCTGGTCACCCTCACAAGCTGCTTTGCTTCCTCTGATACCTCTCCTACCGCATACGTCCTGGCAGCGTCTGAATGGTATCCCCTGTAGATCAGTCCCGCATCGATCTTCACCAGATCCCCTTCGTGGATGATCTTTTTGTCAGAGGGTATTCCGTGAACCACTTCATCGTTCAGGCTGATACAGAAAGAACCGGGAAAGCCGTTATAATTCAGAAAATTCGGCACACAGCCGAGCGAGCGGATCATCTCTTCTCCGATCTTGTCAAGCTGTCTGGTGCTTATTCCCGGTTTGATATAGCCGGCCAGATCATTATGTACCTTCTCCAGAAGTCGTCCGGCCTGTCTCATCAATTCGATTTCATGCTCTGTCTTTATGGTAACTGACATAGAAACTCTCCTATTCTCCGAGAATCCCGACGATTTCCTGGAAAACCTCCTCCAGGTCCTTAGTCCCATCGACAGTCTTCAGAACACCCTGTGCACTGTAATAGTCGATCAGCGGCTGGGTCTGTTCATGGTATACCGTGAGACGTTTTTTCACGGTTTCCGGCTTGTCGTCATCCCGAAGCACAAGAGCTTCCCCGCAGGTATCGCAGATCCCCTCTTTTTTCGGAGCTGCGTAAACGATGTGATAGGTAGCGCCGCATTTCAGGCAGGCCCTTCTGCCGGACATACGGTTTACGATATTCTCATCCGGTACATCCACATCGATGGCGTAGTCGATCCTGCTTCCAAGCTTATTCAGGGCATCTGTCAGACACTCTGCCTGGGGAATGGTCCTTGGAAAACCATCCAGTACGTAGCCGTTCTTTGCGTCCGGCTGAGAGATGCGGTCTACTACCAGATCACATGTCAGCTCGTCCGGAACCAGGAGCCCCTGATCCATATACGTCTTTGCCTTTTTCCCAAGTTCAGTACCGTTCTTGATATTTGCGCGGAAGATATCTCCGGTGGAAATATGCGGAATTCCGTATTTTTCTGCAATTTTCTTCGCCTGTGTGCCTTTGCCGGCTCCAGGTGCACCAAGCATAATGATCTTCATATTATATCCTCCTCTTGTTTCCTTATATGACATCAAGGCTGCAATGCATCGCACCGCAGCCTCAGGCAAGCGAATATTATTTCTCCAGGAAACCCTTGTAATTCCTGACGATCATCTGAGACTCAACCTGTTTCACAGTCTCAAGGATAACGCCTACGATAATGATAATAGAGGTTCCGCCGAAGGAAACATTTGCTCCAAAGATTCCGTTAAAGAAGAACGGAATGATGCAGACGATGATCAGACCTACAGCTCCGATAAATACGATATAATTCAGAATGTTCGTCAGATAATCGGAGGTCGGCTTGCCGGGACGGATACCCGGGATAAAACCGCCCTGTTTTTTGATATTGTCCGCCACTTCCAGGGGATTGAAGGTTATGGAAGTATAGAAGTAAGCGAAGAAAACGCAAAGCACGATGTACAGGATCAGGCCCCAGCTGTACTGCAGCTGTCTGGGGTTGCACCAGTTGTTGGAGGAGAGACCTCTTAAGATCTCGCTTCCGATTCCTGTTCCGTTGGCCTTTCCAAGAAGCTGTGCGATAATCGACGGGAACGACATAATAGAGGAGGCA
The DNA here is from genome assembly GCA_017420455.1 of Blautia sp. Taxonomy (GTDB): domain Bacteria; phylum Bacillota; class Clostridia; order Lachnospirales; family Lachnospiraceae; genus Blautia_A. The sequence continues at coordinate 5,896 of JAFOJB010000190.1, read as the reverse complement.
AAGATCACAGGGATAACGCCCGCGGTATTCACCTTCAGAGGAATGTTGGTGGACTGGCCGCCCATCAGCTTTCTTCCTACCATCTTTCTGGAATACTGTACCGGAATTCTTCTTTCCGCTCCATTCAGGATCAGGACCATGACGATCACAAGGATAATGATCGCGGCGATGATGATACCTGCAAGAAGGCCTTTCGCAATGGTTTTGCCCTTGATGAAGTTCTCATAGAGAAGACCAAGGTCGCTGGGGACACGGGAGATGATGTTTACACAGAGAACTACGGAAATACCATTTCCGATCCCTTTCTCCGTAATCTGCTCACCGATCCACATAAGTACTGCGGAACCGCAGGTAAGGCATACGACAACAAGGAAACCCTTGAAGAAATTCATATGCGGGATCAGGCCCTGACGGCCGAATCCGATTGCCATTGCTGTAGACTCAAAAAGAGCAAGCCCTACCGTCACATAACGAGTGATGGCAGTAATTTTCTTTCTTCCTTCCTCGCCATCACGATGCATTTCTTCCAGTGCAGGTATTGCAATGGTAAGAAGCTGCATGATAATGGAGGAAGTAATGTACGGTGTTATACTCAGGGCAAAGACTGACATCTTTTCAAAAGAACCACCGGTGAACGCGTCGAAGAAGTTGAACGCGTCCCCCGTGTTGCTCTGAAACCATTCTTTAAAGAAGCTGCTGTCTACGCCAGGTACCGGAAGCTGAGAACCGATACGGATGACAAAGATCATTCCAAGTACGTAGAGAAGCTTTCTTCTCATTTCTTTGACCCTGAAAAGATTTTTCAGGTCTTCGAACATTACATCACCTCTACTGTACCGCCAGCTGCTTCAATCTTTGATTTTGCTGTCTCGCTGACTGCGGAAACCTTTACATTAAGCTTCTTTGTCAGATCGCCATTTCCAAGGATCTTTACACCATCGCCAGGTTTGCTGATAGTGCCTGTAGCGAGGAGCATCTCCTCATTCACTTCCGTGCCGTCCTCGAACCTGTTCAGGACATCAACGTTGATCGCAATGATCTCCTTGGAGTTCCTGCAGGTAAAGCCGCGCTTCGGCAGACGTCTGTAAAGAGGCATCTGGCCTCCTTCAAAGCCCGGTTTCTTATGGCCGGAACGTGCCAGCTGTCCTTTATGGCCTTTACCGGCTGTCTTTCCGTTTCCGGAACCATGGCCGCGGCCTCTTCTGAAGTTATCACTGTGCTTGGAGCCCATCGCAGGTCTCAGGTTTGATAATTCCATGTCTGGTGCCTCCCTTCCTTATGCTTCTTCCACTTTTACCAGGTGCCGTACCTGCTGGATCATTCCTCTGGTAGCAGCATTATCCGGCATGGTGACGGTTTTATGCATTTTGGTGAGACCCATGGCAACAACCGTCTTTCTGTGCTTCGGAACTGCACCGATCGGAGATTTCACCAATGTAACTTTTAAATCTGCCATTTTTGTTCTCCTCCTTATGCCCTGATCTCGTCAACAGACTTGCCGCGCTTCTTGGCAACTTCTTCCGGAGTCTTCAGCTGGCGAAGGCCTTCGATGGTAGCCAGAACTACGTTCTGCTTATTTCTGGAGCCCATGCATTTTGCACGGATATTCTTGATACCTGCAAGCTCCACAACCGCACGTGCCGGACCTCCGGCGATAACGCCGGTACCTTCGGGCGCCTTCTTCAGCAGCATCTCTGCGCTTCCGAATTTCCCGATAAAGTCATGTGTAATAGAACCGTGCTCGTCTCTTGCAACGGTAACAAGCTTCTTCATGGCGTCTTCTTTGCCCTTGCGGATTGCTTCCGGAATTTCAGCAGCTTTACCAAGGCCTGCTCCAACGTGTCCATTGCCGTCGCCGACAACTACAAGCGCGGTGAAACGAAAGTTACGACCGCCCTTTACAACCTTTGTAACACGCTTGATGGCAACTACCTTATCTTCCAGTTCCAGCTGGCTGGCGTCAATAAGATTGCGTTTCATGTTGTATTTCCTCCCTCTCTTAGAAATTAAGTCCTGCTTCTCTTGCTGCATCAGCGAGTGCTTTTACTTTTCCGTGATAAATATACCCGCCCCTGTCAAAAATAACGGTATCGATGCCAGCCTCCAGGGCTTTCTTTCCGATCACGGTTCCAAGATGGGCTGCTGCTTCTACATTATCTGTATATGTAAGCTCTGCCTTGACATCCTTTTCGAGAGTAGAGGCAGATACAAGAGTCTTGTCGGCACTGTCGTCGATGATCTGTGCATACATATGCTTATTGGAACGGAACACGCAAAGACGGGGGCGTGCAGCCGTACCATTGATATTATGACGTAATCTTCTGTGCTTTTTCTGACGAATTTCCGCCCTTGATGCTTTCTTTATCATTTTCTCACTCTCCTTAATTATTTCTTACCAGTCTTACCAACTTTACGTCTGATCACTTCAGTGGAGTACTTGATGCCCTTGCCCTTATACGGCTCAGGTCTTCTCTTGTCTCTGATCTCCGCTGCAAACTGACCAACCTTTTCCTTGCTGATACCGGATACGATGATCTTGTTGCCATCAACTGCTGTCTCGATGCCTTCAGGATCTTCCATCTCTACCGGATGAGAATAACCAAGGTTCAGGGTAAGCTTTTTGCCCTGCTTTGCTGCTCTATATCCTACACCGTTTACCTCGAGTTCCTTCTTGAAGCCTTCGCTCACGCCTACAACCATGTTGTGGATCAGGCTTCTGGTAAGACCGTGCAGAGCTTTCATCTTCTTCAGGTCATTGGGTCTTGAAACGACCACATGGCCTTCCTCGATCTTGATTTCCATTTCAGTGGGAAGAGCTCTTTCCAGAGTTCCCTTCGGTCCCTTGACCGTTACTACATTTCCCTCTGCCACCTTGACATCTACGCCGGCAGGGATTGCAACCGGAAGTCTTCCGATACGTGACATAATTTGTCCTCCTACTACTTAGATTATCGGAGAAGCCTCTTCTCTGCTCCTCTGTTTTCAGTGAAATCTGTCTTAACTATGAAAATGGCGCCGGATGGCTGCCCGCCGGACATTTACCACACGAATGCAAGAACTTCGCCGCCAACATGGAGCTTTCTTGCTTCCTTGTCTGTAATAACGCCCTTGTTTGTGGAGATGATAGCGATTCCAAGTCCGCCAAGGACTCTGGGAAGCTCATCCTTTCCGGCATAAATACGGAGACCCGGTTTGGAGATTCTCTTCAGTCCGGTGATGATCTTTTCGTTCTTATCCTCACCGTATTTCAGTGTAATATGAAGGGTCTTTGCAACGCCTTCTTCGATCAGGTCGTATTTCTCGATATATCCCTCGTCCAGAAGAATGTTTGCGATCGCAATCTTCATCTTGGAAGCAGGTACGTCTACAGTATCATGTTTTGCAGTGTTTGCATTACGGATTCTTGTAAGCATATCTGCAATGGGATCACTCATTGTCATGTTAGTATCCTCCTGATTAGACTTGACTTGACATATTTATCTTTAATATTATCACTTATTTTTCGCGTTTTAAGATTACCATGAAGCTTTCTTCACTCCCGGGATCTGGCCTTTGTAAGCCAGTTCACGGAAACAGATTCTGCAGATTCCGTATTTTCTCAGGTAAGCGTGGGGACGGCCACAGATCCTGCAGCGGTTGTACTCTCTTGTGGAGAATTTCTGCGGACGACTCTGTTTGATTTTCATTGCTGTCTTAGCCATGAATTCTTCCTCCTATTGATATCCGAAGCGTCTCTTATTTCGCAAACGGCATATTGAACAGTCTCAGAAGCTCTCTCGCTTCCTCATCGGTCTTCGCTGAGGTAACGAACACAATATCCATACCTCTTACCTTGTCGATCTTGTCATATTCCACTTCGGGGAAGATCAGCTGTTCCTTGATGCCAAGAGCAAAGTTTCCTCTGCCATCAAATCCGTTGGGGTTTACACCGCGGAAGTCACGTACACGGGGAAGGGCCAGGTTGATCAGACGATCTGCAAATTCATACATCTTGTCGCCGCGGAGCGTTACTTTGCAGCCGATTGCCATACCCTCTCTGATCTTGAAGTTTGCCACAGACTTCTTTGCCTTTGTGGAAACCGGTTTCTGGCCTGTGATCAGCTGCATATCTGCCATGGCAGCATCCAGAAGCTTGGCGTTTTCTTTTGCTTCGCCAACGCCCATGTTCACAACGATTTTTTCGAGTTTCGGCACTTCCATAACATTTTTATAACCGAACTTCTTGGTCATGGCATCCATGATCTCATTTTTGTATAACTCTCTTAATCTGTTCACTTGTCATGCCTCCTCTCTCGATCAATCGATAGCCTTTCCGGTTTTCTTTGCGAAACGGACCTTCTTGTCTCCATCCATTCTGAAGCCTACTCTGGTGGGCTTTCCATCTGCCAGAAGCATCACGTTGGAGATATGAAGAGGAGCTTCTTTCTGAACGATTCCGCCGTTCTGATTTGCTGCGGACGGTTTGGTGTGCTTTGTCACCATGTTCACGTTGTCAACAATAACGGTATTGTCCTTCGTATTTACGGAAATGACTTTTCCGTCTTTACCTTTATCTTTACCGGCGATCACGACAACCGTATCACCCTTTTTAATTTTCATCGCTGACATTTGGCGCCCTCCATTATAATACTTCCGGAGCCAGGGAAACGATCTTCATAAACTTCTTCTCACGAAGCTCTCTGGCAACCGGTCCAAAGATACGAGTTCCTCTCGGGGTCAGGTCATCCTTAATAATGACGGCTGCGTTCTCGTCAAAACGGATATAGGAACCGTCTTTTCTGTGAGCACCCTTCTTAGAACGGACAACGACAGCCTTAACAACATCGCCCTTCTTTACAACGCCGCCTGGTGTTGCATCTTTGACAGTAGCAACGATGGTGTCTCCGATATTGGCATATCTTCTGGTCGAACCGCCCATGACACGAATACAAAGGATTTCTTTTGCACCAGTGTTATCGGCAACTCTGAGTCTTGTTTCCTGCTGAACCATACTGGTCTCCTCCTTATTTCACTTTCTCAACGATCTCGACCAGTCTCCATCTCTTATCCTTCGACAGCGGTCTGGTCTCCATTACCTTTACGGTATCGCCGATGCTGCACTCATTGTTTTCGTCATGAGCCTTCAGTTTATATGTTCTCTTCACGATCTTTTTGTAAAGAGGATGTTTTACATGGTCTTCGATGGCAACGACGATGGTCTTATCCATCTTATTGCTCGTAACCTTACCCACACGGGTCTTTCTCAGATTTCTTTCCACGATAGTTTCCTCCTAATTATTTGGAAGCAAGAGCCTTTTCAGTGATTACGGTCTGGATTCTGGCAATGTTTCTGCGGACCTCTTTGATGCGTCCGGTATTGTCCAGCTGATTCGTTGCATTCTGGAATCTCAGATTAAACAGTTCTTTTTTAGCAGAAACAAGGTCCTTGTTCAGTTCATCTGCGGATTTTGCTCTCAAATCTTCTACGAATTTATCAATCTTCACTGTTATCACCGCCTTCTAAGTCTGCACGAGAAACGATTTTACATTTGCAGGGTAACTTGTGCATAGCCAGACGTAATGCTTCGCGGGCAATATCCTCAGATACGCCGGCGATCTCGAACATTACACGGCCGGGTTTTACTACTGCTACCCAATACTCAAGTGTTCCTTTTCCGGAACCCATACGGGTTTCAGCAGGCTTTGCAGTAACAGGCTTGTCCGGGAAGATCTTGATCCAGACTTTACCACCACGCTTGATATAACGGGTCATGGCAACACGGGCTGCCTCGATCTGGTTGGATTTGATCCAGCAGGGCTCTGCAGCCACAAGACCCCATTCGCCATAATTGATTACGTTGCCTCTAAGGGCTTTCCCTTTCATGGAGCCACGGAACTGTTTACGACGTTTTACTCT
>JAFOJB010000189.1 GCA_017420455.1 Blautia sp. | reverse complement strand
GCCGCTCCGATCCCGGTGATCCCGGCGATAACGGCATTCCATCTGTATTCGGTGAAGACGCTCTGATCGTATCCGGTGCTGCACACAAACCATACCAGCACACAGGAAGCAGCCAGTACAATGACATTCAGCCTTCCTGCGTTCTTCAGATAATCAAAGACCCAGGCAGCACCCAGAAGGAAGAAGGGCGTCAGCACATAGGAAAATCTGCCGGAGTAGGTGGAAAGGCCGTTGAAGACCGCTCCGGAAAGCGGGAACAGCAGAGAAAAGGCGATAAGCCCTGCCGCCAGATAGACAAATACCTTTTTCCTGACGGAAAAACGCTGTTTCCAATATACAAAGACCAGCTGCAGGTTCGCCAGCACCATAAAGACAGAGCAGAACAGCACCGGGTCCTCGTAGTAATTCAGCCAGGTCTCATAATAGTCGTCCGCCAGTTCGCCTGTCGTCTGAAAGGCAGTGGAGAACAGCCGCAGCAGCACGGACTGATAATACTTGTCATAGGCAAATTTCCGGAAGGTACGGACGATCCAGGCGGCGATCCCGGCGCTCTCCTCTGTCTCCAGTCTCCCGGAAACACGAAGGATACAGTAGGCCATGGGAAGGAAAACCACCATGCTGAGGGCAAGGCCAAGGAGAATCCTTGCGCAGCCTCCCAGCAGCAGCCGCAGCTTTCCGGAAAACAGCCGGCTTTTCCTGCCGGACTTTCCCGTTCCGGCCGGCGCTGTCTCTTCCCCTGCCTTTTCCCCCGGAAGCTGCTCCATCATGCCCAGCCGGAACAGCAGATAGATCCCGACTCCCAGAAGGCTCATAAAGGAAAAATACACGCTGTAGATTCCGGAGAGGAAGACCACCGCCGGAAGAGCCCGGCCGGATCTTCTTCCCTGCAGATATTTCTCCATGAAGAGCAGCATCAGCGGGAAATAGATGGTGACCATGCCAAACTGGTAATGCTGCCCCCACACCAGGAGGTAGCCGTTCAGACCATAGACAAAGGCTATCACGAATTTCGCCTGTCTGCTGAAGGAGAAGCAGGAAAGGAAATGATAAAACACCCAGCCTGCAGCCAGGATTTTGGCGATCTGGACCAGTACCAGATAAAACAGCACTCTCCCCGGTCCCAGGAAATATCCCATCAGGAACACCAGCATCTCGGAAGGGTCGAACAGATTCAGGTTGAACTGGTTAAATCCGAAGCCATTGGTAAAATCCCAGATAGAGAAGGAACCTTCCCGCAGATGATTGATGATGCTGGCAAAGTGCATGGTATAGAGCTGATAGGTATCGCTTCCGATATCGTTGAATACCAGCACCTCCTGCCCAAAAAGATAATCCCGGAAAATGGCAGTACAGGCCGCCAGCAGAGCGATGAGCAGCAGAAGCCTGGTCCTGCGCTCCGCATTCAGGAATTGTCCGTTCACTTTCTTCATTGCGCTTCACTCCTTATTCAAATCCTTTTCAGGGAGAAATCCTGGCTTTTCAGGGTAAGGTTGGGGTTGTAGTAAGGATCCGGAGTTTCGAAGATCTTTGGCCAGTGCTCCTCCACGGCGGCGATTTCCCGGGCAAAGCGTTCCCGCTTTTCGGGGGTATC
>JAFOJB010000188.1 GCA_017420455.1 Blautia sp. | reverse complement strand
TGTACGGCGGCTCCTTCACCAATGCAGAGCATACTGCCTACACACTGGACAGTGAAGAGAACATCAAAGCCCTCCAGCTTCTGGTCGACACAGAAGGCCTCAACTTCGATCCCTCCATCGCAGGCGGCGATGAGATCCAGCTTTTCTGCAACGGCACTCTGGCTATGGCATTCTGCTGGAATGTAGCTCAGGAAAAGAACAATGCAGAGACCATCACCTTCGATGTCCTTCCGATGGCGTTCCCCAGCGAAGGAACTCCGCAGCTCTGCGGCGGTATCTGGGGCTTCGGTATCTTCGACAACGGCGATGAAGCAAGGATCGCGGCAGCGAAGACCTTCATCGATTTCATGGCAAACGACGAAACCATGGGCAGGGAAAGCGTTCTCGCTTCCAGCTACTGGCCGGTCAGGGATCTCGGAAACATCTATGAAGGCAACGACCTGATGGCCGAATATGCCGCCTTTATCCCGTACATGGGCGACTATTATCAGGTAGTAGGCGGCTGGGCACAGGCCCGTACTGCATGGTGGAACATGCTCCAGCAGATCGGCTCCGGCGCGGATGTGTCAGAGGCAGTTGCTGAGTTCACCGCAACAGCCAACGCAGCAGCACAGTAAGCCATGTCTTTCGCACCCTTCCTGCTTTATCGCGCGGGAAGGGTGTTTTTTTCACCAAAGGTTCAGCATGGAGGAGGAATCTCTGTGGCAAAAGAAAATAATAAGATGAGCAGAGCTCTTGCAAAACGGGAAACCATGGCGGGATATGCATTCATGCTCCCCAGCCTGGTCTTCTTCCTTGGGTTTGTCATTTATCCCATGGTTCAGTGCGTGATCACCAGCTTTTTCGATTCCACCATGAACCGGGAGGATATCTTTATCGGTTTTCAGAACTATGTGGACCTGTTCCACGATACGGTCTTCCTCGGAGCGCTTCGGAATACCTTTATCATCGTTGTGGTTTCGGTACCGGTAGTCTGTGTCTTTTCCCTGTGGGTCAGCTCTGTAATCTATGACCTGAAGGGAATCTGGTGCTCCATATACCGTATTATCTTCTATCTTCCCGTAGTCACCGGTTCTGTTGCCGTCACCGTGGTATGGAAGTGGATGTTCAACAATTACTATGGGATATTCAACTACGTGGGAAAAAGCCTGGGCCTGATCCAGAAAAACATCAACTGGCTGGGGGACGAAAAATATGCCCTCGGCTGTATCATCCTGATCCTGCTTACCACCTCTGTGGGACAGCCCATCGTCCTGTATGTCGCAGCCCTCAACAATGTGGACCAGTCTCTGGTAGAAGCGGCCCAGGTGGACGGCGCCACCAGGTTCCAGTGCTTCTGGCGGATCAAATGGCCTCAGATCAAGCCCACCACCCTGTACATTCTGGTCATCACCACCATCAACAGCTTCCAGTGCTTCGCCCTGATCCAGCTGCTCACCAGCGGCGGCCCGAACCACAGCACGGATACCATCATGTATTATATCTACTATAACGCGTTCAAGCTTTACAAGTATGGTTACGGAAACGCGATGGGTGTCATCCTGGCCGTGATCATCGCGATCCTCTCGGGCATCCAGTTCAAGGCTGCCCATTCAGACTGAGAAAGGAGGAAGGATCATGTCGAACAGACGTACAAAAGCATACAAGATTTTTTCAGTGACTGTGATCACGATCCTGGCGATCCTTTTTGCCTTTCCTCTTTACTGGATCATCACAGGCTCCTTCAAGACGGCGAAGGCCATCAACGCCCCCTCTCCCCAGTGGTGGCCCCAGACCTTTGTCCTGGATAATTATCAGAAGCTCTTCAGCCGCCAGCTGGCTCCCGTGTGGGAATTCAACATTCCCTTCCTCGGGCTGAAGCTCACCGGCCCCAACGCCCCGGCGGCCATCCGCTGGCTGGTAAATACCGTATTCATGGCGGTGGTCTCCATGATCCTTACCTGCGCCACCGCGGCTATGGCCGGATATGCCCTTGCCAAAAAGCGGTTTACGGGAAGGACCCTGCTCATTACCCTGATCGTGTGCGCCATGGCGCTCCCGAAGCAGGTCATCCTGATCCCGCTGCTGCGGGAGATGTCGTCCCTGAACCTTTACAATACCATCTGGGCGGTCATTCTTCCCATCGTGGGCTGGCCCTTCGGCGTATTCCTGATCAAGCAGTTCGCGGAGGGGATCCCCAGTGAGATGATGGAGGCGGCCAGAATCGACGGCGCCAGCGAGTGGAAAACCTTCCTTCAGATCGCGCTGCCTATGATCAAACCCGGCATCGGGGCTCTGGCGATCTTTACCTTCATCAATTCCTGGAATGATTATTTCATGCAGCTGATCATGCTGAGCAGCACCAGCAACCTGACCATCTCCCTTGGTATCGCAAAGCTCCAGGCGGAGAATGCCACGGATTTCGGCCTGATCATGGCCGGCGCCACCCTGGCGGCCGTCCCCATCATCATCGTATTCCTCATCTTCCAGAAATACTTTACCAAGGGCATCACCATGGGTGCGGTAAAGGGTTGATCGCAGAACGGAAAGGAGCTCATCAATGGGCAAGAAAGAAGAATTACTGGAAAGCATAAAGGGAAAGGTCATTGTTTCCTGTCAGGCTGTCCCCGGGGAGCCTCTTTATGTAGAAGAAAAGTCCATCATGTACCTGATGGCCAGAGCCGCAAAGCAGGCGGGTTCTCCCATGATCCGCACCAGCAGCATCCGGGATGTGAAGGCCATCCGGGAAGAGACAGGCCTTCCCGTTATCGGCCTCATCAAGGTGCAGTACGAAGGCTTCGACCGCTACATCACCCCCACCATGAAGGAGGTGGACGAACTGTACGCTGCCGGGAGCGATATCATCGCCTTCGACTGTACAGAACAAAAACGCGGCGACAACAAAACCATCACCGAGTATATCCGCGAGGTAAGGGCAAAATATCCGGATCAGATCTTTATGGCCGATATCTCCACCTTTGAGGAGGGGGTGAACGCCTGGAAAAACGGGATCGATCTTGTGGGTACTACCATGAGCGGCTATACGCCCCAGTCTCCCGCCCTTCCCGGACCGGATTACGAACTGGTGCGCCGTCTCTCCCGGACCGTGGACATCCCCGTCATCGGAGAAGGACGGATCCATTCTCCCGAGGAAGCGGTAAAAATGCTGGAGGCAGGAGCCTACGCCGTCGTGGTAGGCGGAGCCATCACACGCCCCCTGGAGATCGCGTCACGCTTCATCAAGGCTGTCGACAATCGATGACTTCAGGGCAGGCGGCTCACCCATGACCGTCGCTGTCGATGACTTCAGCACAGACGGCCATTCCGGAAAGAGGTTTCTTCCGGAATGGTTCCCTGTTTTTTCGCAACTGAAAACCGTCATAAGCTATAGATCGAATCCAGAATCAATTTCCTGATCTGCAGTTCGATCCTGTCAACAGTGGAGGCAGAATATGTCAAAATATGATATAAACAAATTCAGGCAGATCACGGTGGCACTGAATACTCCGTTTTCCAGTGACGGAAGCGTAGATATCAGCGCCACAAAGGCTGTGTCCCGCTATTTCCGGGATAAAGGCGTCCGGCAGATGTATGTCTGCGGCAGCACCGGAGAAGGCTTCCTCCTGGACCATGAAGAGCGGATGCAGGTGGCAGAGGCTGTGGTTTCCGAAGTCGGAAAGGAAATGAATATCATTGTCCATGTAGGATGCGCAGATACCAGACATTCCTGCATGCTGGCAGCCCACGCGGAAAAGATCGGCGCAGCGGCAATCTCGGCAGTTCCCTGCGTTTATTACCATCTGGGCGAGGAAAGCGTATACCGCCACTGGACAGAGATCACCAGGGCGGCGGATCTTCCCTTCTTCATCTACAACATCCCCCAGCTGACAGGCTTCAACCTTTCCATGGGGTTGTTCCGGAGAATGCTGGAGAACGAAAGAGTCGCCGGCGTAAAATGCTCCTCCGACCCCGCCCAGGATATCCTCCGTTTCAAGCAGGCCGGCGGGAAGGATTTTCTGGTGTTCAACGGTCCCGATGAGCAGTTCGCGGCCGGAATGCTGCTCGGAGCGGACGCCGGGATCGGCGGAACCTACGGCGCCATGCCGGAGCTCTACCTGAAAATGTTCGAGCTCATCGGACGGAAGGAATGGGACAAGGCGGCACAGGTCCAGAATCTGGTCACGCCTCTGATCTACAGGCTCTGCGGCTTTCCTTCCATGTACGGCGCGGTAAAGGCCATCATCACCCTGGACGGCTGTCCCATGGGCGCCCCAAGACTTCCCTTCCTCCCCGTATCCACAGAGGATCCCGCCCTTCAGAAGCTTTACCAGGATATCCGCCAGGCTGTCAGAGACACGGAAAACCTGTAGATCCGGATATCTGAAAATCCAGACCTGAAATCTTCAAATCTTTATACAATGCAATACTGTAAACGATGAAAAGATATATGCGGCTGATAGCCGTGCACGACGTAAAGACACGGACAACGTCGTAAAGATGTGGACACCGTAAAGATGCGGACACCGTAAAATGCTGACGACGAAAAGCTGATATATGATCGGCAGGAGAGCAAAATGAAAAAACATATTGTCTGTTTTGGGGATTCCAACACACACGGATATAATGCATATAACAACGGCCGTTTCGACGAGACAGAACGCTGGCCTTCTCTTCTGGGCCAGAAGCTGGGAGAGGAATACCTGATCGTGGAGGAAGGACTTTCCGGCAGGACCACCGTCTTTGACGATCCTCTTTTTGAAGGACTGTCCGGACTCTCCGTGATCTATCCCATCCTGATGAGCCATGAGCCGGTGGATCTTCTGATCATCATGCTGGGTACCAACGATACCAAGGAGCGGTTATCCGTTTCTGCCCCCTGCATCGCGCTGGGCATGAAACGGCTGGTGGAAAAAGCGATTTCCATCAGGGACTGCTGGCGGGACGGAAAGCCGGACATCCTTATCGTCACTCCCCAGAATATCGGGAAAGGCTACGAAACCTCCGATGTGGCCGGCACCATGGGCAGAGGCTGCGCGGAAAAATCGGAAGGTCTCGGAGAAGAATACCGCAAGATTGCGGAGCTCACCGGGTGCCGATACCTGGACGCCAATGAAGTTGTCGTCTCTCCTACGAACGATGTCGACTTTATGCATCTGACCAGGGAAGGCCACAGGGAGCTTGCAGACGCCATCGCGCAAGTCATCCTCGGAAAATAACCGGTTTTTCCCGGGCATCGCTGACTGACAACAACGCAGTCAGATTTGGATTTGGGCAGGCAGAATTCGGAAGGTATTTGTGAACAGTGCCTTACAGCCGCCAGCCGGCAGGATACTTGTTTTTGAGGGTCAGGCCCGTGAGCCTGCCGAAGGCAAGAGGA
>JAFOJB010000187.1 GCA_017420455.1 Blautia sp. | reverse complement strand
GTCCTCCCGCTCCTCCCACTCTGCAGGAACATCCTTAAATTCCGGTTTTTCTGTACAAAGGCTCCATTTCCGGCATTCCAGGCGGAAGGAGGCAGAATGGAAATCATCGGCCCAGACCGTCTCCTCTTCGACCACTGCCAGATCGTGCTCATCGAGATATTCTACAAGATACGTGTCTTTTCCGCTGCCTTCCACGCCGCTGAAGCGTTCGGAAGCGTGATACAGCTTCACAGTCAGGCGGATATTTCCTTCTTCGTCAGAATTGCCGCTGAACGCGCCGGGGCCGAATACGATCCGCTCCTGCGCTGTCAGGATGATTTCCGTAAAGAGGTCTCCGCAGTTGGCAAAAGCCTCCGTCCCGATATGCGTAAGGCTGCTGGTATCGCCGGTGAAGCTTTCCAGATAGCAGTTTTTAAAGGTATATTCATCTATTGCCCTGATATTCTCTGTACAGATCACTCTGTAAGGAGCCCGGTCAAAACGGTTCTGTTCAAACAGGCTTTCCTCGTTCCAGCCAAGCCGTACGACCTTCACCGTTTTTCCGTTTTCATCCGTATAGGTTTTCGGGATCTCAACTACCACCACCTGCTCCGGATCATCCGAAACAGGACCGGTATATCTGGCAATGATCTCCCCTTCAAACACAAACCAGGACAGGCGGAGATCTTCTTTCTGAACCCGTGCACCGGGAGTTCCGTCTTCATTCTGTGCCAGATAAACCGTCTCTCCATCGACGATCGTTCTGAAGTGTGCGGCGGTTCCGAAGACATAGGAGCCATCCTCATCTACATACGGGGCGACTTCTTCTACAAACTCCAGATCCAGTTCATACGGTTTCGTTCCTTTGTATTCTTTCCCGTCCAGCGTGACCGATGCCGTGAAGACATACATTCCCTCTTCTTCACTGTAAGCGGGCCCGGTGATGGTCGTCAGAGAAGGATCTGCCGCCAGATAACGCTCGCCGCAGCGGCTGCAGACCGCAAAGAGAGAGGCGGAGGTATAGCCTTCCCATTCCCAGGTATACTGGAAATCGTGCCCATCCATCGTCAGGACGACTTCTTTCCTCTCATCGTCCATACAGAGCAGGAAGCCTTCCGACTGACTGTTCGAGAAGAGTTCTGAAGGAATTGTCCCTTCGTGATACTGGGAATAACCCTCCGTGATGGGACCGGAGCGTCTGTAGTACATGCCGATATTCTGTTTTCTGCCATCTTCTGCGGACAGAGGGCCTTCGATGACAAGGCGCGCCTCGTCGCCGTCCAGATAGATGTCTCCATCTGTCTTTCCTTCAATTTCGTCCCTGGTTATCCCTTTATTATCATAAACAGTAACCTTTCCTGACAACGCTGCTTTTCCTTCACCGAGGTATAAACCGCCTCCGAAATAGGATCCGTTTCCGGTGATCAGTGTTCCGCCCAGCTTCAGGAATCCTTCATCGTTATAGATACCACCGCCAGCGTGCTCTGCCCTGTTTTCGGTGATCGTACCTCCCGTGAAGGACGCATCGCCGGTTTTTATAAATACACCACCGCCCTGCCGGGCCATGTTATTCTGAATGGAGCCTCCCTGGACAGTAAGACTTCCTTCATTCACGTAAATGCCGCCGCCGGCAGAGGACGATGCATTTCCGGTGATGCTGCCTCCTTCCAGGACAAGGTTTCCATATCTGCTGACATAAATACCGCCGCCCCAGTGGTTGCAGCCTCCTGTGATCTTTCCGCCGCCGGCGGAATCCATGATCACCAGAGTTCCATTTGCCACGGTAAGGACATTTCCATCCGATTCCTCTCCAGAGTAGTCCTGACCCTTGAACAGATTCCTGTCAATGGTATGACCATTCAGATCCAGATATACAGGAATACCCTCGGTATAACGGAACTCCAGGCAATAATCATTTTCTCCTGCAATGAAATCCGAATAAAGCCGGATCATCTGCTTTCTTTCGCCGGTTTGCGGATCAGTTACGGAATTTCCGCCTGTTTTCAGCATTTCGTTCAGCTCCCACCAGGCAATGGGGATATACCCTGAAGGCTGTTCCGGCGCTTCTTTCTTATCTGTATACACAACGCCATTATAGGTTGCTTCCGCCGTATATACAAGCCGGCGTGTCTCCGGGTCCACCGCAGGACCTGTCACCTTGGCTGCAATATAATTCCCGAAATTCGCATGGCAATGCTCGCAGGAAATCTTCAGATCCGCTTCCCGGAGATTGGAACTCCATTCCCACTCCGTCTTTATGGGATGCTCCCTGCGTATTGCCGCTTCCTCCCCGTCCATGCAGATGACATAACCTTTTTTGGTGGAGAAATAGGCCTGCTCGTTCCATCCCATATAAGGAGGATTATACTCCTGGAATCCTTTTGTAATGGCCGGCTGGTGGGCACTGTCCACTTCCACATAGATCCGATGTTCTCCGCTGAGTCTTCTGGTAAGCGTCAGGACACTGGTTTCTCCTTCCAGGTAAAAATCTCCGGGGTAATAATCCAGGGCACCGATCCGTACCTCTCCCCCGAGAATACATACATTGCGGCCTTTGTCCGCCGTATTGTCAACGATCCACAGGCTGTCCTCCAGCAGAGAACAGGTGCCGTTTTCCACATAGAGGCCGCCGCCATTCTTTGCGGTATTCCATCGAAGTGTGGCTTTATTGATCCCCAGGCTTCCATTGCACTGATAAACGGCGCCGCCGCTGAAGGCTTCGTTTCCGGTGATGCTTCCGTCCTGAAGTATGGCATTCCCCCTGTCCAGATAAACGCCGCCGCCCTTGGAATTCGCTTTGTTGTAAGTAATCCGGCCGCCGTTCAGGATAAAGGTTCCACCGCTGTATACATGGACTCCGCCGCCGTTGGATGCTTTATTACTGGCAATCTCACCGCCGGTCATCTCGAACCTTCCGCCATGTACCACTACACCGCCGCCGGACGTCGCCTCATTGCCGGTGATCGTTCCGGCGGTCTGCCGGAAGGTGCTGTAGTAACCGACATTCACACCGCCGCCCTCCAGTGAAAAACCTCCGGTGATCTCTCCGCCTCCCCGGCTGTCTTTCAGGATCAGTGTTCCCCTTGTAATGTCGATGACACTTCCATCGTCTTTTCTGCTTTTCAGATTCCGGCTGATCCTATATCCGTTCAGATCCAGAACGATCGGTGCTTTTTCAAACTCTACCTCCAGAGCCGTGTCAGCATTTCCTGCCGTGATCGGGCCGCCAAGCTGGATCACATAGCACTTTTCATCATCCACTGTCATCTTCGAACCAGCGGGTTTTTTCAGCGCTTTCTGCAGTTCACTCCAGGTATAGACGATCTGCTCTCCTTCCATGGCCGCCGGAAGTTCTTCTCCTTCCATGGAAGCCGCAAGAACTTCTCCATCCATGGCGGCAGGCAGGCTTCCCTCATCCTGGCTGGTCAGCTCCGGAAAAGCGCTGTCTCCGGCTGTATCGGAAATGAAATCCGATGGGCTGTCCTCCTGGTTGTTCAGATCCTCCTGGTAACCTTCTTCTGTCCGGGCATACTCCTCCTGCAGCCCTTCTGCTCCGGAGGAGATCAGCTCTGCCTCCTGCAGTATAAAGTCTTCTCCCGCAGTCAGCTCTTCTGCAGTCGGAAGCGAGACACTGTTCAATATCATTCCGGCAGACAGAACGCAGGCAAGAATACGTCTCATGTAATTTGTTGCTTTTTTCATAGATCCTCCTTTTCTCCATATATGTTTTATTCACCTGTTTTACCGGGAACAGATCCTGAGGGGCCGCCGCAGACAGCCTGTCCTCATTCTCCTTAATGCTTTATACGTTCCATGGTGCGTTCTGGCATACCCTTTTTTCCCCCGAACGCCGAGCCGGGAAGATGTTCCTGCCTGTCCATCCGGCAGATGCCGCAAGGGTCAGTTCCCCCGCAGCTCTGCTGCGTAAACATAGTCCGCATTTTCTCAGACTTTAAAGCAGCTGCCTCCCAGAAATTCCCGGAGAAGGGAATTGTTGGGAATATCATTGTCAGGGAACGGGACAAAATAGCCCAGGAATTTCAGCAGTCTCTTGGCCTCCATATACTGCGGGCTGTCCCTGGATATCCCGAAGAGCAGGGGCTCCGCATAAACCTTCAGGCAGGCCAGCTCGTACACCAGGGCGGAATTGAACATGACATCCGCCTTTTCCTGGTAGGGAAAGATATTCTTTTCCTCCCCTCTTCGCACAGAAGGCCATTTGGAGATGGTTGCCTCTGCCGTGTTCCCCCTGGTTCTGGCATCCCGGACAATGCGGCGGATGAGCCGTCCGTCGGTAGTGGGGATGCGGTTGTGTTCATCGATGTTCAGCTGTGTCAGGGCACTGATATAGATCCGGAATTTGCTTTCCTCCGGCAGGTTTCTTCCGAAATCCGGATTCAGTCCGTGGATCCCTTCGATCACCAGGATATCCTCTTTGCCCAGCAACAGGTTTTCTCCGTTGTACTCCCTGGTTCCCGTCACAAAATTGAAGGTGGGAAGCTGCACTCTTTTCCCGGAGATCAGCGCGTTCATATCTGCCTCGAACTGTACCAGATCCAGTGCTTCCAGGCATTCATAGTCCCTTTCCCCGAACTCGTCCAGAGGGGTTTTCTCCCTGTCCACAAAATAGTTGTCCACCGCGATCGGATGAGGGCGAAGACCTCTGGAAGAAAGCTGGATGGAAAGCCTGTGTGAAAAGGTAGTCTTGCCGGAAGAGGAAGGTCCTGCGATCATGACGAACTTCACATCGCCTCTTTCCAGGATCTCCTGGGCAATGGCGGAGATCCTTGCCTCGTGCAGTGCCTCCTGGGCAAGGATGATCTCCTGGATTTCCCCTTTGGTCACGCGCCCGTTCAGTTCTCCTACCGTAGCCACCCGCAGCTTGTCCACCCATTCCTGAGCTTCTTTCATAACATGGAACAGCTTGTCCCGGGGAACGAAAGGACTGAGAGTTCCGGATACTCCTTTGTCCGGAAGAAGGAGGATAAAGCCTTCCTCGTAAAGCTGCAGGTCAAAGGTGGTGATAAAGCCGGTGCTGCTGGCCATATAGCCGTAAAAATAATCATCGAAATTCTCGATACTGTAGATATTCACCCGGGAGCTCATCCTGTAATGGAAAAGCTTTTCCTTATCGTACATGTGGTGGCGGTGGAACAGGCTGATGGCATCGTCTGTGCGGATATTTCTTTTGATCACAGGAACATCTCCCTGTACCAGTTCGCGCATCCTTTCCTTCACCCGTTCCAGGAAAGACTCATCCAGCAGGGCGGTGCCTTCCATCGTGAAGTACAGGGCGTTCCCGATGGAATAATGGATCACCACCTTATCGATGCTTTTCTTTCCTCCCACATCGTAGATTGCTTTCAGAAGAATAAAAACCGCTGTCCGCTTGTATGTCTGGTACCCAATGGTATCTTTGTTCGTAATGAATTCCAGCCGGCAGTCCCGCTTCAGCTTTTTGCAAAGCTCCCGCAGCCGCCCGTCTTCCAGGACCAGAAGGACCTCCCTCCAGCTTTCCCCCATGAATTCCTTTACGATTTCTCCGAAAGCAGTTCCCGGCAGAAATGATTTGCTGTCTGCTCCAACGGTTACTATCAGTTCTTTCTGCTCTGCCATGGATTCTCCTTTCTGTTTAAGGAAACAGATTTTACCGCCGCCCGTATTCCGGCCGACAGCAAAACCGCCATCCGACAACACTGTCTGTTTGCTGATTCTCTGCAGTGCCTCCAGAATGCGCTGCTTTTTCTCCTCCATCTCCTTTTTGCGTATCCTTGCAGAAGGACTTTCCTCCTGCGTGAGCTGCTGCAGAATCCGGCTGTTGATCACAGCTTCACGCTCGAGGTATTCCTTCAGCACCGGATGTTTCCTTTCCAGCAGGTGCTTTCCGAAGGCGAGCTCTACATCGTCCCAGGGTTCTTCTTCTCTCCCGGCCGCGGCCAGAAGCACCGGATAGTATTTTCCTTCCTCCCGGACCATTTCCTCTTTTCGTACAGAGAAACCGTTTTCCAGAAGAAACCTGCGAAAATGCGGTACATCCGACTGAGGCTCCAGGATGAGCTCCTCAAAGGAAAGGGCGGTAAAGAGACACTCGGAAAGTATCTTCTCCATAAGGGGACCGCCCATTCCCGCGATCACCAGGGTCTGCGCCTCTCCCGGCGAAAACCCGTGCAGCCCGTCCGATAGCCTGGCAGTGATCCTGTCCTCCAGATGATATTCTTTTATGTGCTGCTCCGCCCTGGAGAGGGGACCAGGGCGGATATCCGAGACAATGGCGGAAGGAACCAGATGATTCTCTGCCAGGTAGATCGCAAGATACCCGTGGTCACAGCCCACATCCGCCAGAGTATTGCCCGGCGTCACAAAGCCGGCGATGGTTTCCAGTCTTTTTGATAAACGCATGGCTTAATCCAGATAATCCTTCAGTTTCCGGCTGCGGCTGGGATGACGGAGCTTACGGAGGGCTTTCGCCTCGATCTGCCGGATTCTTTCCCTGGTCACATTGAATTCCTTGCCGACCTCCTCCAGGGTTCTTCCCCGGCCGTCGTCAAGGCCGAAGCGGAGCCGCAGGACCTTCTGTTCTCTCTCTGTAAGAGTGGCAAGAACCTCGTCGAGCTGCTCCTTCAACAGAGTAAACGCAGCGGCATCGGCAGGCACCGGGACATTGTCGTCCTGGATAAAGTCCCCCAGATGGCTGTCCTCTTCCTCGCCGATCGGTGTTTCCAGAGACACAGGCTCCTGAGAAATCTTCATGATCTCCCGTACACGCTCCACAGAAATTTCCATTTCCTCCGCGATCTCTTCCGGAGTAGGCTCCCGTCCCAGCTCCTGCAGGAGCTGTCTGGAAACCCGGATCAGCTTATTGATGGTCTCCACCATATGTACCGGGATCCGGATGGTCCTTGCCTGATCGGCGATCGCCCGGGTGATGGCCTGACGGATCCACCAGGTGGCGTAGGTGCTGAACTTGTAGCCTTTCCGATAGTCGAATTTCTCCACGGCTTTGATCAGGCCCAGATTTCCTTCCTGGATCAGGTCCAGGAAAAGCATGCCCCGTCCCACGTATCTCTTTGCAATGCTCACCACCAGACGAAGATTTGCTTCTGCCAGCTTTTTCTTGGCCGCTTCATCCCCCTGCTCCATCTTCTTCGCCAGCTCGATTTCCTCTTCTGCAGTAAGAAGCGGAACCTTTCCGATCTCTTTCAGGTACATCCGGACAGGATCCTCAATGCTGACTCCCTCCGGAATGGAAAGATCCAGCTGCTCCAGTTCCACATCCTCCTCGTCTGTCAGAGCATCCAGATCCAGGTCGCCCTCCAGCATCAGATCGTCCGGAACCTCCTCTGTGATCCGAAGGACATCGACACCGCTGGCTTCCAGAAAGTCGAAGACCTTTTCCATGTGTTCCACATCCAGCGGCTGGTCTTTAAAGAAATCGCTGATCTCCTGGTATTCCAGGACATTCTTTTTCTTTTTGGCCAGCTCCAGCAGCTCTACAAGCTTCTCACTGAATTTTCCCATGTTCATTTCCATATAGATCCCTCCATTTATCTATGACCACAGTGCCGCAGGACAGCATTTTGATGAATGGTCTTTCTGCACTGGAATCATCTGTTTTCAAAGAGTCACAGGTAATCCATAACCTCTCCGTGTGCCCTGTATGGTCATCCATACTCCGCTGCTGCCTGTCAGGCACTGTACACAAATAACTTCCGAATTTTACTTGCCCAAATCCAAATCTGACTGCGTTGTTGTCAGTCAGCGATGCCCGCATCGCTTCCTTCCGCCGCCTTGCAGATTTGAATTTGTTCTGCGCAGCTTTCAGAAGTTATTTGTGTACAGTGCCTTACCTGTTTCACTCCTTAAAATCTACATGTATTTCTTCTCTCCTTTGCGCCAGCGCTTCCAGATCCTTTTTCGCCTGGATCAGCTGCTGCAGTTCCCCCATGTCGGTTCCGTTCCATTCCCGGTTCCGCTTCTGATAGCTTTCTTCCTTGATCCGGTACAGGGTGTCCGCAAAGGCCTTCTGCTGCTCCTTATCACTCTCCAGAGGAATTTCGGTATTAAAAAGAGCGGCGACCCTGCGGTTTTCCTCCGGATCTTCAAATTCTCCCATGATCCTTCCGGGATTCACCTTTCCCTCCCGAAGCTGCGCATAGACCAGCTTTGCGGCTTCCTGGTAAAGCGGCGTCACAAAATCCTCCGGCCGGACATATTTTTCCACCTCGGAAAAAATCCCCGGATAAGTGATCAGCCAGGTAAGGAGAAGCTTCTGTGAGGTTCCTCCGGGATCCTCCTTTTTTACAGGCTTCTCCGTGCTCCGGGGCCTTACTCTGTCTTCAGCGGGCGTCCCCTTCATTGCCTGCGCCTGCACTCTCTTCCGCAGATCCTGGGCAGTCACCCCAAAACTTCTGTAATCCTTTACAATGGTCTCGATGTACAGGTTCCGCTCCAGTTCGTCAGAAAGCTCCAGGAGCATCGAGGCGATCCTGTCGAAAAACCGGTTCTGTCCCTGAGGATCCTCCATGGTATACTCTCTCTTCGCGATGCGTACCCGGAAGAGGAAGCTGTCCTCCGCTTTCTGAAGCCTTTCTTCGAAGGCTCCGGCTCCCATATGTCCGATGAATTCATCCGGATCCTTGTGCGGTTCAAGGTTTACCACCCTGGAGTTGATTCCGGCTTCCCGGAGGATCGGGATGGCCCGAAGAGCCGCCCGCACGCCTGCATCGTCGCTGTCATACAGCAGTAAAACCTCCCTGGTATAACGCTTTAACAGGCTTGCGTGGCCAGAAGTCAAAGCCGTCCCCAAAGACGCTACTGCGTTGGTGAAGCCTGCCTGGTGCATGGAGATCACATCCATATAGCCCTCGCAGAGGATGATCGTATTTTTCCTGCTTGAGCGCGCTATGTTCAGCCCGTACAGGTTCCTGCTCTTGTCAAAAATCTTCGTCTCCGGAGAATTCAGGTATTTCGGCTTTCCATCCCCCATGACACGGCCTCCGAAGCCGATGACGCGGTTATTTACGTCCATGATGGGAAAGATCACACGATTCCAGAACTTATCGTACATCCCGTGCTTCTCATCTATGTTGAACAGGCCGGATTCCCGGAGAACCTCATCCCTGTACCCCTTTGCCTTCATATATTTATAAAGATCGTCGCTGAATTTATCCGAATATCCCAGACCGAAGCTCCGGATGGTTTCCTCGGAAAGCCCCCGCCCTGTCAGGTACTGATGAGCCTGCCTTCCTTTCTCCTGCCTCAGCTGATAGTAAAAATATTTTGCCGCCTCCTTCTGAATCTCCAGAAGGACGGCCCTCTCCCGGGCTTTTTCCCGTGCTGCGCTGCTGTACTCCATCTGGGGAAGGGCGACCCCCGCGCGGTCTGCCAGGTATTTCAGGGCTTCTCCAAAGGAATAGTTCTCATACTGCATGATAAAATGAAATACATCGCCTCCCGCGCCGCAGCCAAAACAGTAATAGATCTGTTTGGAGGGCGAAACGGAAAAAGATGCGGTTTTCTCGTTATGGAAAGGACACAGGCCAAAGTACGAACTCCCCCGCCGGGTGAGACGGACATATTGCGATACCACATCCAGAATATCACTTTTTTCCCGCACTTCGTCGATGATGTCTGATGACATGTACTGCTTATTCCTCCTCTTAAACACAAGTATATACTGACATACAATGCCAAGCGCCGTCATTCGTCGATGCCCGCATCGACTCATTCCTCCGCCTTGTCTGACAGATTTATCCCGCGCCATCTGTAAAGGTTATTTGTGTACAGTTCCTCAGTAAACTTCCCAGGCCCTGGGGATATAGATTTCCCGGAACTTTTCCATGGAATACTGATCTGTCATGCCGGAAAGATAGTCGCAGACCACTCTGGACTTCGGCTCTCCTCTGATCTCGATCAGCTCCCTGTACTCCCGGGACATGTTCTGCGGATGATCATTGTAATAATAATAAAGGTTTTCCAGCATCTCAACTGCCTTTCCCTCCTCCTTCTTCGCCACCGGGTTCTCATAGACGTTCCGGAACATGATGGCGCGGAGGTCTCTCAAGGCTTCCTCGATCTCGGCCGACATGCAGATCTCGTCTCTGTCCAGGCTGTTTTCAATGATATCATGGACAAAGGTATTGAGCCTTTCCCGGGTGGTAAACCCAAGAAGCATCCTGA
The DNA here is from genome assembly GCA_017420455.1 of Blautia sp. Lineage (GTDB taxonomy): Bacteria > Bacillota > Clostridia > Lachnospirales > Lachnospiraceae > Blautia_A. The sequence continues at coordinate 912 of JAFOJB010000187.1, read as the reverse complement.
GAGTAATGGGAATATCATCCTCAGTGATGATATTCGCTCTCTGGGCATCATCCATATCGTGATGGATGTAGGCAATCTTATCGGAATATCTGACGACCTGCCCTTCCAGGGTACTGGGATGCGCCGCCGTCCGGTGGTTCAATATCCCGTCCCGGACCTCCTTCGTAAGATTCAGGCCTTCCCCGTTTTTCTCCAGCACCTCCACCACCCGCACGCTCTGCTTATAATGAGCAAAGCCTTCCGGACAAACATGGTTCAGAGCTCTCTCCCCGGCATGCCCGAAGGGGGTATGTCCCAGATCATGGCCAAGGGCAATTGCCTCCACCAGATCCCCATTCAGGCGAAGAGCCTTTGCAATAGTCCTGGCGATCTGCGAAACCTCCAGAGTATGTGTCAGCCGGTTCCTGTAATGATCCCCCTGGGGAGCCAGAAAAACCTGTGTCTTATCCTTCAGCCGGCGGAACGCCTTGCAGTGCAGTATCCTGTCCCGGTCCCGCTGATAAACAGTCCGGACATCACACTCCTCCTCATAATGATCCCGCCCCAGTGAATCGATACTGCAGGCGGCATAAGGACTGAGGACCTGTTTTTCCATCTTTTCCATAGATTCCCGGATATTCAAGGCACATACAGCTCCTTTCTGAATGACCCCGCAAGCTTCTTTATTCTCTAATAAGGATATTCTGCAGAAAAAAAGAAATACCTCTTTTTTTCGAAAAAAAATAAAAAGGGTATTGACTTTGAACCCCCATTTTGTTATACTATCCCTTGTCGCGAGGGAGAACAAAAAAAATCCCACGAAATGCGATATGCGGAAGTGTCGGAACTGGCAGACGAGCTAGACTAAGGATCTAGTGACTATTGCAGTCGTGTGGGTTCAAGTCCCATCTTCCGCATTTTTCATTTAATAAG
>JAFOJB010000186.1 GCA_017420455.1 Blautia sp. | reverse complement strand
GTTCAGGTATTCCCCGAAATAATGGCCTGTCTGCTTTTTAAACAGGCGGGACAGGGTCGAGGTAGAAGTATACATGGATCCTGCCAGCTCCCGCAGGCTGAAGGAATCCCGGAAGTGTCCGTTTACATAGGCCAGGATATGCTGAAGCTTATCGGAATCCGAAAGGGTCGAGCCATCCTTCCCCTCCTTCTTCATGGCCTGGCCGCAGCAATGCAGGAAAAGGATATCCAGGAGTTCATAGATGCGGCTCATTTTCCGGCAGCGAAGCTCCCCTTCTCCGAGAAGCTCAAAATACACAAGCTCCCGGAAAATCTCCCGGATGTCTCCATAGGGACGGTTGGGAATTTCCAGGGAATTCAGGGAAAAAATGAGCACACTGTCGGATGTCAGCCGCGAGATCAGTGCATAATCGATGGACAGGATACAGACCACGCTGTCCCCCTGGCTGATCACGGAAAAAGGCTCCATCCCATTGACGAGGATCAGATCCTCCTGCCCCATCTCATATTTCCGGCCTCTGGTCTCCATCCTGGCCTTTCCGGAGACCACATAGAAGATCTGTATGGGGATCTCCATACATTCCTCTTTCCGGAGCCTCTGCTCTATCTTAATTTCAAATCCATCCATCTTTGTCATCGCATCTTCCTCTTCTCAGGAACTGTACATCCGTGAAATGATTTCCCTGCTTCGGGATCGAGCCGGAAATTCAGGACGTTCTTTTTAAATGATATCACATTCCGGAGGCTGTTGAAAGACAGCAGATGAAAAACAGAGAAAACCTCCGGAAAAGGCAGTCTCTGCCTTTTCCGGGGGTTTCCGGTCCGTTATTTTTTCATTTGTTTTATTTTTTTATATTTCCGAAGGCGTCCGCCTCCGGCTCGAAGGCTCCGGGGTTGAATGCCGCGTAGGGGGCCTTCAGCTCCTTCAGATTCTTGATGGTACCGCTGGGCTGGGCCTGGGTTTTGATCTCTGTGGAGTGCTCCAGCTTTCCGCCCCATCTCAGGCGGGAACGATCCATCTCTTCTTTCGTAAAGTGGACCTTGATCTTCCCATCCGTGATCTCTGCTGTTCCGTGACTTCCGCAGACAACACAGTCCACTGTCCTTCCATCATGGGAAACCTGGAGAAGCCTGGTATGACATACCGGACATACGCCCTCTTCTTCCCCTCTCCAGCGGATCCTTTCCTCTTCTGTCTCTGCGTTCAGAGAAGCAAGGATATTCTGTCCGACCTTCTTCATCCTGTCCATCATCTCTGGATTTCCAAGGACAGATTCATGGGCCATGGCGCCATAATATTCTACGGTATCAATGACATCGATCCCCATGGGGAAGGTGAACTCATACATCATCGGCATGGTAAGGGCGATCCAGTTTTCCGTCATGGCGCCGCCTACAGAGATCAGCGCGGCCGTACGTTTCTTGAAGCAGCGTACATCCGGCAGTTCTGATTCAGGCTTTCCCGCCGCCTTTCCTTCTTCATAGGCAGCCTTGCGGAATGTAATATCGTGGCTCGGTCCGATGCGGTCGCAGATCGTCTTGAACCTGCCTGTTACAGAGGTTTCATACGTAGGACAGGCCAGGATCACAGCGTCCGACTGCATCACACATTCATCAAGAATGTCGAAATCATCGTGGCGTACACAGTATCCACGCCCTTTTCCCATCATGATCTGAATGACACATGCGATACAGCCTGTACAATTGGAGATATTCAGATCATCTGCCCGGAGGAACGCTACCTCGCAGCCGGCCTCCTGACACTCCATCAACGCCTGCTTTACCATGATGTCGCAATTGCTCATCCTTCTTCCGAAGGAAATACCCAGTACTTTCTTTGCCATAATCCGCCTCCTGATAAATTATTAGAGATTTTCACTGTCTTTATCTTAGCGAAAAGAAAGGCTTCCCACCTTTCCCCTGCTGTCAATAATATTATGTTTGTTGCATATCGGAGAGAAGTCATGAAATAAATGAAACAAAACGCATTGTTTTGTTGCGGGAGAATATCCCGGCAGCCCCAAAACAGGAAGGTAACAGAAAAAGAGGTTACAGTTCACGGTCTCAACGTCTGGGGACTGATGTGTTTTCGGCGTCTGACATCCTGAAAACACATGCAGTCCCCAGACGGTGAGACCGTGAGCTGTAACAAAAAGAGACTGTGAAAGACCTGCAGTCAATTTCTCGTGTATCCACTCATTGCCTGCTGTTTCCTGTTCCCTGTCTTCCACAGCCTCTGTCAGAAATCTATCTCATCTCAAAGTAGTCAAATGCAGCCTGGTTTCTGCTTTCCTCCCCATTTGCGGTGGCAAAGAGACCGATCATGGTCCCGATCATCCCGCCGATTTCCTCCGGATTGATCTCGGCACCGTCGGCCGTCACCTCGAAGGCCTGTTCCGGGCCGTCTCCCTCACAGTAGGTGAAGTTGATCCTCTGCCTGCGGAATTTTACAGAAACCTTTAATTCCCCGTCTCCCACCGGATGGGTCTCCAGAACGGTTTCTGTGGTCTTTGCCTCATAACCCGGCAGGAAAGGAAGCCCCTTCTGCCAGGTGGTCAGACGGATCAGTCTCAGCACCTGTTTTCCATCCTCCAGAAGCTTCTCCAGACGGAACTGATGATTGGCCGCCTGCATGATCAGAAGCCCGGCTGCTTCGTTTTTTTCCGGAGTGAATTCCATGGCGAAATTCACGTCGAAATCCGGTTTTCTCTGCCTCCTGCCAAGGAAGCTGATGCAGTTATCCCTTCTCTGATCCGGATTTGCCACATCAAAGCCCTTCAGCTGTTCTGCCATCGGCCGTTTCAGGCAGGTCAGATACAGCCTGCTGTTCTCGACCTTCCAGAAATCCTGATAGGGTACTCCCCAGAAGGAGAGGTGCAGGGGGAACTCGGGTGAATCAAAATCATCCCGTTCCGCTTCCGGAGGATAGGGCGTCCAGGGCAGGTTTTCCGGCGCCGGATACTCCCATTCCATCTTTCCGGTTCCCGGGCTGAAGACCGGCCATCCCCGTTCCCACTCCACAGGACACAGGAAGGTTTCCCGTCCGAAATTCTTATGCTGGCCGTCCAGAATGCGGGAACCCAGCATGACGGCGTACCACTTCCCGTCAGGCGTATCCACCAGGTCTGCATGTCCGATATTATCGATGGGATAATAGTAGCCCAGGTGACGATGGGTCATGATCGGATTTCCTTTGTATCCTTCATACCATCCATCTACAGTATCGCTGCGGGCGATCATCACGGAATGGAAATGCTCTGTCCCGCCCTCCGCGATCAGCAGGTAATAATACTCCCCGATATGATAAATATGCGGAGCTTCCGGCGCCCAGGCGCAGCGAAGGGCACTGTTCCAGATTTTCTTTCTTTCCCCGCATACTTTCCCGGCCTCCAGATCGTAGGGTGTCAGAAAGAATGCCCTGTGATTGTCTTCGGAAGGATCATCCCCGGGGCTGACAAGATAGGATTTTCCGTCTGTGTCAAAGAACAGGGAGCAGTCGATATCCGGAATATCCGTGATCCAGTGCGGGGAAGACCAGGGTCCTTTCGGATCCTTCGCGGTCACATAAAAGTTCCCTTTGTCCCCGAAATTGCAGTTGATGATGTAGAAGGTTCCTTCATGCCAGCGGATGGTCGGTGCCATGACGCCGCCAGTACCCATACTGGCGTTAACATGAAACCCATTCTCCATCGTCATCGCATAGCTGATCTGTTCCCAGTTGCAAAGATCCCTGCTGTGAAAGATCGGGATCCCCGGATACAGCTCAAAGCTGGAACATGCGAGATAAAAATCATCTCCCACCCTGCAGATGGACGGATCCGGATAAAAGCCCGGAATGACCGGATTCTGAATCTTATGCTCTGTCGACATAGCTGCTGCCCTCCTTGTTTTCTTCTGATCTCAGGCTGCCTCTGCTCCCTTCCCCTGACAATCCGCAGAATGCGCACAGGAACTGTCGCAAAGTATGCCTTCTGGATACAGTTTACCCTAAAAACAGCATAATAGCAAGGAAAATGCAAGGACAATTCTCTTATTTATTGGCAGACAG
>JAFOJB010000019.1 GCA_017420455.1 Blautia sp. | reverse complement strand
ATATACGATCATCATCCCCAGGATCTGAAAAGCTCCTCCAACCGTAGAAAACAGGGTATAGGTACCCTTCCAGCCCTCTCCACCGAAGTCATATTTAAAGAAATAAATGATCAGGGAGGAGGTCAGGTACAGTGCGGTATTGATGCACACAATGGCCAGGACCACGACCAGTGCCTGGTCATTGGCAAACAGAGCCTTGAACATCTCCTTCACAGAAACCGTTTCCATGCTGCTGTTTTTCTTTTCCCTGACAGAAGCTGCACAGATGATCTCCGTGACGATAAAGATTCCCGCCACGATCATCGCCACGTAATGGAAGCCCAGCCTTTCACTGCTGCCTCCAAGAATTCCCACCAGTATCATGGTGCCCATCATGATCAGCGCCGAGCCTGCTCCGGCGCAGGTTCTTCCGATCACGGAAAGATTCTCCGTATCAGAGGGAGTATCTGTGACTGCAGGGATCATGGACCAGTAGGGAATATCCATCATGGTATACGTTACTCCCCAGAGAATATATACCACCGTAAAATATATCATCATTCCGGCTTCCCCAAGATCCGGCGCAGAATAGAGCGCATAGAGCACCAGCGCGTTCAGCACCGTTCCCGAAACCAGCCATGGCCGGAACCTGCCCCATCTGGTCTTCGTCTTTGCCACCAGGATCCCCATAAAGGGATCGTTCAGGGCGTCAAAGACCCTGGCCAACATCAGGATCAGGCCTACAAAGGAAGGGGAAATCTTCAGGATATCCTGATAATAATACATTACATAAGAAGCGGAAAGGGCATATACCATATCCTTTCCCACCGCTCCGATACCAAAAGCCGCTTTTTGTCTGACAGTCAGCTTCATACCTATCCTCCATCTCCGGATTTTCCATCCAAGGGAAACGTTCTGATATGCGTTCCCTCAGTTTCCTTGTTTTTTCTTTATCGTGAATCCGATCTCAACGGGTTCGATCCCGTCCGCTTCGATCTTCAGAACTGCCCTGCCTTCCCTGCCTGCGGTTTTCACATAGGTTCCGCACATGCCGCCTTCCGCGCAGGCAGCAGGGGGACCGATGAGCTCTGCATCTCCTGTCAGGGAAAACCTCAGAGGAAGCTGGGCATATACAGCAGGGTTCCCGAATTCATCCAGGATCCGGATCCGGACGGAGGATACGTCATAGGTATCCCCCTCTTCCAGCTCCGTACTGCTCACCTTCGTCTCAAAATGGAGCTTCCGGCCGGGGCATCTGGTAACAGAGACGGTCACCCTGCCATCCTTCTTTCCGTCAAAGCGCCATCTGGTAGCCTCGGCGCCCCAGTTTCCCACATATTTGCCGTACAGATTCATCCCGTCCTGCATGGTCATCCTGTACTGCACCATCGCTCTGGCCATGAGCAGCTTATCCTGCGGCGGCAGATTGGACATCCCGTACTTCCGGGCAGCCTGCAGGCATCTGCGTATCAGATCCGCCTGCTTTTCCGAAAAGCCTTCCTGTGTTTCCAGAAGCGCGCCGATGGTATCATCCACCAGCATGGGGCCGTGCGGAAGACCGCTCCACTGCATCGTATCCTGATAGAAGGTCGTCACATACTGATCGTTTTTATACAGCTCCACCTCGTCCGCATTGGTGAAAATATAGACATCGCCCGGCTGTCCTGCCGGATAATCCCCGATGTCCATGGAAGAACCCACCTCCAGGACGGGCGTTTTCTCCCCCTGACTGGCATAAAGAGCCGCCGCCAGCTTTGGATTGCGGAACATGTCCAGGACGCCGTGATAACAGATTCTGTCCCCGGAGCCGAAATCCTTGTGGGTCTGATAATCAAACATACACCAGCCAAAGCAGCCGGCATGTCCGTTGGAAGCTGCAGCGGCGTCCTGGACCCTGGCATGACGGAGAGCATGCTCCTGCCTCTTTTCCCAGGAATCATAGGATTTTGTGGGGAACATATGCCCGTTATGCTCCGAGATGAGGAAAGCCTTGTCCGCGTCAGGCGTCACCTTCTCTTTCTTCCTGCAGCCGGGCGTCACACCGTTATGAGAGAAATCATTGAAGGCGTACACATCCTCCAGGAGCCGGCTCTTTTCAAGGAAGCGGACACCGGAGGTAGCTCTTGTGGGATCCAGCTGATGCGCGATCCGGTTGGTCTCCTGATAAAACGCATCGTCATCCACGCTCTCATTGATGCGGACGCCCCAGAGGATAATACTCGGGTGATTCCGGTACTGCAGGATCATCTCCCTCACATTACTGCAGGCCTGTTCCTTCCAGGCTTTATCACCGATATGCTGCCATCCCGGAATTTCCATAAACACCAGAAGTCCCAGCCGGTCGCACTCATCGATGAAATGATGGCTCTGGGGATAATGGGAGGTCCTCACTGCCGTGCAGGCAAGCTCTTCCTTCAGGATCCGCGCATCTTCCCTCTGCAGACGTTCCGGTGCCGCATAGCCCATATACGGGTAGCTCTGGTGACGGTTCAGACCGCGCAGGAAAATCTTCCTGCCGTTCAGATAAAAGCCATCCTTCCGGAAACGGATATTCCGGAAGCCAAAGGTTTCTGTTTTTTCATCCAGTACTTCTCCCTCCGCGGAAAGCAGTTCTGCCTTACAGGTATAGAGAACAGGATGCTCCGGCGTCCAGCTCCTGACCTTTTCTATTTCCGCAGAAAAGACCTGCTCCCTGGTTTCCCGGGAAAAGCTCTCCGTCGGAACATCTTTCCTGGAAACGGTGATCCTGGCCCTGTCATAGGCCCCGTCGGCCTGGAGCTTTACATTCACCTGCTTTCCTCTGGTATAGACGAACACATCCTCCAGGTATGTCTTTCCCCGTACATCCAGCCAGACCTCCCGGTACAGGCCGCCGTACGTCAGATAATCGATCACAAAGCCAAAGGGCGGGATCTTCGGGTTCTCCGTCGTATCCAGCCTTACGGCGACAAGGCAGTCCTCCCCCGGCGCAGCACAGCCGGTGATCTCTGTCCGGAAACCGGTATAGCCGCAGAAATGGGTCATCTTCTCCTGCCCGTCCACATATACCGTCGCAATATGCGCGGCTCCATCGAACTGAAGAAACAGACGCTTTCCTTCTGCTTCCGCCGGAATATGCAGCCGTTTCCGATAGCCGCAGATCCCGCTGTAATCCTCCGGAGACGCGTAATGCAGCGGAATCTTCCCCACATTATGAGGGAGCCTGACCTCCTCTGCCTTCCCTTCTCCTTTCACGAACGCATCCGACCAGGCTTCCGTAAATTCCCATTGATCATTCAGCGCAATCAATACTCTTCCCCCCTTCAGTCTGTTTCTGACATACAGGCAGATCTGTAAAGCCGGCCAGATCAGCGCCGGCAGCAAAAACTGTCTTCAAAAAGAACGCAGATGCGTCACTTCTGTACTATTTTATCAGACAATACCCGGTGAATCAATGATTCCTGTGCAAAAAGCACATTTCAGGACGCCATGACGGTCTCATTATCCTCCGTTCCCGTATATGCGGTGATCGTCATAGAATAAAAAAACCGCGAAGGAAAATACTTTTAAAAGGGGCTGTGACAAAAGCTGCCTGTCCTTTCCATCCCGTCTTCCTGAAATCCTGAGTTTCAGGCACTTAAAAGACAGCAGATGTCAGGACAGAGCTTTTTTCACAGCCCCTTT
>JAFOJB010000185.1 GCA_017420455.1 Blautia sp. | reverse complement strand
CTTCTTCCGCCTTCATCCAGGGATAAAAAACATCGCTCACTGCGCCTTCCCCGTTGTAGAACGCGTATTCCACCGGTCTGTCATAAAGAAGCTCACATCTTCTCTTCAGATTATTGATCCCCACGGAAACACTGCCCTCTTCCGGCGCGTTATTCAGCACCTCCAGCAGCTCGTCGCTGTAGCCCTTTCCGTTATCCTGCACGATGACCTCCAGAAATTCCCCTTCCTCCGAAGAAAAACGGGCGGAGGAAATCTGGATCTCCAGAGGATACTCTGCTTTTCCCAGCCTGGCATACTTGACGCAGTTCTCCACAAAGGTCTGGATGCAGAGTCTTGGAACCATGCATTGCCGGGTATCCTCCGGAATCCGCCATTCTGCCTCGATCCTTCTGTCCGTCATCTCCCGGTAGAGATCCACGTAGTTTCTGGTGAATTCCACTTCCTCCGAAAGGGTTACCATGTCCTTCTCCATCTGAAGAAGATAGCGCAGGTATCCGGAAAACCGGATGATGATCTCCTGGATCCGCTCGTTTTCTCCGTTCATGGCAAGGTAATTCAGAGTTTTCAGCCCGTTCAGGTAAAAATGCGGGTTCAGCTGCAAAGAAAGATACTGAAATCTTGCTTTCTGCTCCTGTATGGTCTTTTCATAAGCCAGGAGCTTCTGGGCTTCGATCTCGTCGATCATGCGGCCGGTGGTCTCGATCACCTGCTGGATCTCCTGAAACCGGGACTGGGTATGGATCCCGCTCTCCCAGTCCCCGCCTCCGATCCGTTTCATCTCCGCCATCAGATCATCCAGCGGAAGAAAAAGCTCCCTGCGAAGACGGAAATAAAACAGCATGGCGAAAAGGATCACCAGAAGAGTGAGCAGCAGGATCATGGCCTGGGGCACGTTCATATAGGCCAGGAAGCTCATGGGGATCACCAGGTACAGCGTCAGATCCGTGCCGGCGATCTGTTTTCTGCAGACATAGCTTCCTCTCACTACGGTGTTGTTCTGTCCGGCGAATTCCCGGTAATTCTCCGCTTCCTCTTCATTCCCCAGGATTTCTGCCCGGTATTCCAGGAAAGCTCCTGCATGAACATCGGCAAGCTCCTTCTCCAGCTCCTGCTTCACATTTTCCAGACAGTAGATTTCTTCCAGCGCCACGCCGTTATTCCGGTAAATGCAGATGGCGTAGGCCTTCCGGTTCACCGTATAATAATACCATCCCCGGAGCGCATTGTCTGCGGAAGCAAGACCTGCTGAAACCTCCTTCAGCTCCTCCACATCCGCGTTGGTAAAATCACCGGGAGTGAAATAGTACCTCTTGCTGCCAAGGCCGTCATAATAGATCACGTAGCCTGCGGCCCTTCTTTTCAGGACCTGGAGCGTACGAAGCCGTTCCTCCAGCTCGTGGATATAGGGATATGCCTCGATGCTCTTTGCGGTACTCAGCTTCCGGTAGTTGTCATCGTAATAGTAAATGTCATACAGATCCGAACTGATGATGTCCAGATCCTGCTTTACCCCTTCTGCGTACGGCGTCAGGAGATCCTTCCACTGCGTACGGAGGGTTTCCTGATAATTCAGGATCCAATAGGCGTCCAGCACGGCCAGAAACAGCACCAGCACCCCTGCTACCAGCACCAGTGCCCGAAGGAGCGCCCTGTGAAGGGAAAGAACGGCTCTGTTTTTCATCCCGGATTACTTCTGATTGATGCCCTTCAGCATCTCCTGGAGCTGGTCGAAGGATATTGCTCCGCCGCTGAAGCTTACGATTCCCCTGAGCGGCATATACTGCATCATGGCGTTGCTCATCTCGTCCGAGATGGCTTCGCTCGCCGCAGTTCCCTCCGGTTCACCTGCTCCAAGACTCCCCATGACCTGACTCATGAGAGGCTCAAGCGCCTTCATGGCCTGCGCGTTTTTCACCAGATCCATAAAGATCGTATCCACGGTTACGGTCTGTGCCGGCTCCTCAGTGGTTCCTTCCACCTGCACCGTCTTCTCCAGCAGGATACTGCGGCTGTCCTTCCCGATCTGGATCCCATACGCGCCGGTCTTTACAAACCAGTCGTGAAGACCCTGGTGCCAGTACGCGAAGGCGCGTTTATCCAGTGTAAAGGTCACGGTCTTTTTCTCACCCGGGGCAAGATATACCTTTTCCACGCCCTTCAGCTCGCGAACAGGACGGAAAACATCACAGGGCGCCGGCGCTACGTAAAGCTGTACGACCTCCCTGCCTGCAGTCTTTCCGGTATTTTCCACATCCACAGAGACAGTCAGGGTTTCGGTATCCCTGACGGCCTCTTTTCCAAGAACCAGGTTGCTGCAGGCAAAGGTGGTATAGCTGAGACCGTAGCCGAAGGGGAAGCGGACATTCATTTTCTTTTTGTCATAATAACGGTAGCCTACGAAAACGCCTTCCGTGTAAATGGCAGTGTTCCCTTCTCCGCCGTAGGAAAGATAAGAGGGGTTGTCCTCCAGCTGCATCGGGAAGGTTTCCGGCAGACGTCCGCTGGGATTTTCCTCACCCCAGAGGACCATTCTGGTTGCCTTTCCTACTGCCTGGCCGCCAAGATAGCCTTCTACCAGGCCTTTCACGCAGTCGATCCAGGGAAGCTCTACGGGAGAGCCGTTATACAGTACCACGATGGTGTTTGGATTTGCCCTGGCCACTCTCTCGATCAGGGCCGTCTGGCAGGCCGGCATGCGCATGTGAGTCCGGTCGTACCCCTCGCTCTCGAAGGAATCCGGAAGGCCCGCCACGATCACAGCCTTGTCGGCTTTTGCGGCAAGCTCCGCCGCTTCGGCGATGAGAGCTTCATCAGGCTCTTCTGTGATAATATCATATCCCTGTGCGTAGGTGATATTTTCATTTCCGGCCAGAGCGTCCATAAGACTTTCTACCCTGAAGCTGTTGATATGAGAGCTGCCGCCTCCCTGATACCGCGGAACCCGGGCAAACTTTCCGATGACGGCTACCTTTTCGCCGGCCGCGATGGGAAGAACATTGTCCTCGTTTTTCAGGAGGACCATACACTGCGCCGCCAGCTTTGCCGCCAGCTCATGCTGTGCTTCCATATCCCAGGGAGTATCCGGTTTTCTGTTCTTTTCATAACGGTCCACGATGCTGAGGATCCTTCTGACACTTTCGTTCACGGCTTCCTCGGAGAGCTCTCCATTCTTCACGGCCTTCACGATACGCTCGTCGTTGCTGCCGCCGGAGGCGGGCATTTCCAGGTCGAGTCCTGCGGCCACGCCCTTGACACGGTCGCTGACAGCGCCCCAGTCGCTCATCACATATCCCTCGAAGCCCCATTCCTTCCGGAGGACCTCTGTCAGAAGCCAGGGATTCTGGGAGGCGTATTCGCCGTTCAGCTTGTTGTAGGAACACATCACGGTCCAGGGCTTTGCCTCCTTTACCGCCTTCTCGAAAGCGGGGAGATAGATCTCCCGCAGCGTTCTTTCATCCACAACGCTGTCGGAGGACATCCGGCGGTGCTCCTGACTGTTGGCCGCGAAATGCTTGATGCTGGTTCCGATGTTTCTGCTCTGGACGCCCTTGATCAGAGCTGATGCCAGTTCGCCTGCAAGATAGGGATCCTCGCTGAAATATTCAAAATTCCTTCCACAGAGCGGGGAGCGCTTGATATTGACAGCCGGTCCCAGGATAACGGAAAGGTTTTCGTGCTGGCAGGCGTCTCCGACGCCTTCTCCGATCTGACGAAGCACGTCCCTGTCAAAGCTGGCGGCGCTGGCACTGGCTGCCGGGAAGCATACTGCCTTGATGCTGTCGTTGATTCCCAGATGATCGCCGCCCTCTGCCTGCTTCCGAAGTCCGTGAGGGCCGTCGCTCATCATGGTGCGCGGGATGCCAAGACGCTCTACGGCCTTGGTATGCCAGAAATCATCTCCGGAAAGGAGCGAGGCCTTTTCCTCCAGTGTCATTTCAGAAATCAGTTTCTCAATATCCATACATACCTCCTGCTGCCAGGTGAAAGAGCCCGCCGGCCATCCCTGTTCGGGCCATATCCTCCCGGACTTCAACATTTTACCGGTTGTTATCATGCATGCGTTTCCTGTTACGGTCGTAACTACATTATACAATCCGGGGTACCGGAAAACAAGAGGAAGGTAGGTGGCGGGAGAGAAAGGGGGACGGTGAGAAAAAAATAAGTCACGGGTGAAGGGTCCTGAGTTAAGGACCTTTCATCCGTGACTTTAAAAAGAGCGAGGATGTCATTCTGAGAAAAAGGAACCGTCCCTCTTTCTCATCTTTCTCACTCCTCTACAAAAGGAATGACGGCTCCGTCATAGGTTTCGTTGATGAAGTTTTTGATCTCGTCGGATTTCAGGACTTCTACCAGTGCCTTGATGGCGTCGCTTTCTTCATTTCCTTCTCTTACCGCGATGACATTCACGTAGGTTTTTGCCGCCTCGGAATCGCTCTCTTCATGAACCAGGGAATCCTTGCCTACAGAGAAGCCGGCTTCCAGAGCATAGTTTCCGTTGAGGACGACGAAGGAAACCTCGTCTACATGGCGGGCTACCTGCGCGGCCTCCAGCTCTACGATCTCTACATCGACCTTCTTTTCCAGAATATCATTTACGGTAGCGTTCAGGCCTACGCCCTCTGCCAGGGTAATGATGCCGTTGTCCTGAAGGAGCAGCAGGGCTCTTGCTTCATTGGTGGTATCGTTCGGCACCGCGATGGTATCGCCGTCCGCGATCTCGGCAAGGTCTTTCTTGGTTCCCGGATAGATTCCGAAGGGCTCGTAATGGATGCCTCCGGCGTTCACCAGATGGGTTCCTCTCTCCTCGTTGAAGCTGTTCAGGTACGGAATATGCTGGAAATAGTTGGCGTCGAAATCCCCGTCCTCTACAACGTTGTTGGGCTGGATGTAATCGTCGAATACGGTGACCTCCAGCTCGTAACCCTGCTCTGCAAGGATAGGAGCTGCCTGCTCCAGGATTTCTGCGTGGGGAACAGCGGATGCTGCCACGGTGATCTTTGTGGTCTCTGCGGATACGATTGTTCCAAGGGCTGCTGCCGCAAGGATGCCGGTAAGTGCTGCTGCGAGAATCTTTTTCATACTTCTTTCTCCTCTCATTCTGTCAGGATTGATCCAGAAATAACTTTCCCGAACTGCCTGTCTTTCTGTCCGATGGCACACAGCAAAAATCATTTACATCTCCCGCTGTGCGCATGATTTTTGCTGTGCACTCTCGAACAAAAATCCTGCGTAATCCGGGACAGGTATTTCTGTCTCAATCCCTGGTTTTTGCGCCAGGATCGAGTCATACATAATTCGATCCTCATATATTTGCAAGACTGTAAAAACAGTCCTGACGCCATGAATATCTGCACGGGTGAAATCCGGAAGCTAATCTGAATGCAGTGTCTCAGGAACTGTCCATAAATAATCTTTACATCTGGCGCGTCTAAGTCCGCCAAGACTGCGTTGGTCCCGCCTCCCGGACCGGTCATGCGCCAGACGCGTACCACCGGTACGCATCGCCGTCAATCGTCGATACCCGGATTGTCCGGAAATAACTGTTCCGAACTGCCTGTCTTTTGTCCGACAGCACACAGCAAAAATCATTTACATAGTTACTTCCCGTCTCCGGTACGCCTCTTGTCCAGCTTCCTGGAGATGAACATTCCCAGGTTGGTAAACAGCTGGAACAGGATGATCAGAAGCACCACCGTGACAAACATGATATCGTACTGGTAGCGGTTGTAGCCATACTGGATGGCGATCGCTCCCAGACCGCTTCCGCCTACGGCTCCCGCCATGGCTGAATAGCCTAGGATCGTCCCCATGGCGATGGTGGCGTTCACAAGAAGCGATGTCCTTCCTTCCACCAGAAGAACCTTCCATACGATCTGCAGATTGCTGGCTCCCATGGACTGGGCGGCCTCGATGACGCCCGCGTCCACCTCCTTCAGGGAAGACTCCACCATCCGGGCGATAAACGGAATGGCCGCGATGGTGAGGGGCACGATCACTGCCGTGGTCCCGTAGCTTTTCCCCACCAGCATCTTGGTGAAGGGGATGATCAGGATCAGAAGGATCAGAAACGGAACGCTTCTCAGGATATTGCAGATAAAATCCAGTATCTTATAAATTCCTGCATTGGGCTTCAGCCCGTCCTTGTCCGTCACCGTCAGGACCACGCCCAGAGGCAGGCCGAAAAGATAGCCCACGAACGTGGAAACGACGGTCATATACACAGTTGCCCATATGGCAGAAAGCAGCATGTTCCCATACTTGGCCCACCATTCGGCCAGTGTGGCCGGCTGCGCTGCCGCCGCAAGTAATATATTCTCAACCCACATATTCCGGCGCCTCCTGTACCGCCAATCCCCGATCCAGCAGGAACTGTTTCATCTCGGAAACCTTCGTGTTTTCTTTCATGAACTGCAGGACCATTTCCCCCTTGGCCACACCGCCTACATTTTTGGTGTCCGCCTTCAGGATATTGACCGGCTCACGGAAGGTAAGGATCAGATTTGCGATTACCGGCTCGAAGGCCGAATTCTCGGAGAACACGATACGGATGATCTCTCCGCTCTGGATCTCCGGCTGGGTTTTGGGCTGCTGCGGATCCATGTCCGTCCCTGCGTCCTTCCGGATCATATCCCGGGCGACTGCCGTCCGGGGGTGCGCAAAGATATCTGCCACCAGCCCCT
>JAFOJB010000018.1 GCA_017420455.1 Blautia sp. | reverse complement strand
TATGATCCTTAGGGAAAGTATACCACAGGCAGGCCGTGGATGAAACAGAAATTCCCGCAGATCCGGCCGGGCTGTCAGGTCAGCTGACATCCGGCAGAAATGTATGTTACTATATACTTGCGAAGAGGGATTGAGACAGTTCCTTATTTCCGGATCAATCCCAGGAGGAGGAGAGTCCCAAAGATATGTATGAGCAAAGCGCAGGATGGAATATGTATTACAGGGAGCTGGAGCCGAAAAAACGGAAAGAGATGCTGCCTGTGCTCTGCAGCGAAGAGCCGGATGACGGAGCGAACGGGTACCGCCGTTTTCTGCTTGAAAAAAGATATGAGGATCCCAGGGACCCTTCCCACGAGGTGGATAATTTTCTGTTTCAGTGCGTGAATTTCCTGCAGTTCAGTAAAACGCCGCGGTTTTTCCAGAAAAAAGCCAGAAGGCAGATCCTGCAGATCCTGGATCAGCTGGGGTTTTCAAAGGCTGAGGAGTATTCCGAAGCGGGGGAGAAGGCTCTTTACTGGGAAATCCGGAACGCGGCGGCGAGATATTTTGACAGCTGCAGAGGTGCAGAGTATAAAAGAATGTTCGGGGTCATGAGCTCCAGCGACGAACAGAAACGGAACCAGATGACCCTGGACGCCTGGGATATGAGCAGAGGAACCGCTTTAAGGCTGGGCCTGGAAAAGGAACTCGCCCTCTGGTGCCGGGCTGTCATGGACGAGCATTCCGTCCAGTACGAGAAAGCGGCGGAAAGCTACCTGGCCGTGGAGAAATCCCGGAGATCCTGAAAGCAGCTGTGAACGGGCGGCGCTTGTATTACTGCCCTGCCGGCGCGGACAAAGGTTCTTCTGCAGCCAGAAGAGAGGGCAGACGCCGAAAACACAGCAGGCCCGGACAGTGAGAACGTGAACTGCAACCCGAAGTACGGCGCTTTGTGAAAATTGCAGTATAAAGATTGACAAAAACTCTTCATTGTAGGATAATATGAACGGCAATGTAGGCGCTCTTTTGTGCTGTTTTTCGGGGGTTGACGGAACTTCCCGGGGATTTTTTGAAAGAAAACAGTCTGCAAAGTCGAATCTTGATCCAGTGGGAGGGAAAAAATTGGAAAAAATAAAACAGAATCCAATCATTAAAAAACTGGGCTTTAACAGGATCATTCTGTTTCTGATCCTGTTGCTGATGTACGCTGTTTTCTCAAGCGTGGTCAAGGGGTTTGCCAGTATGGACCGAATCCTGAGTATTCTGAATTATGTGTATTTCCTGGGCTTTCTTGCCCTCGGCGTTACCTTCGTCATCGCCACCGGCGGTATCGATTTCTCCATCGGGCCGGTCATGTTCTGCTGCGCGCTTATGGCAGGATATACGCTGAACAACTACGGCATGCCGGTCATTCTCTGTATCCTGATGAGCATCCTCATCGGTTTCCTTTTCGGAATGTTCAACGGATATCTGGTGGCATTTGTAGGCGTCCCTCCGTTTATCGTATCCATGGCTTCCATGAATATCGCCAAGGGCCTCGGCTCTGTGTTCACCAAGACCCAGTCGGTAAGCTGGCCGCAGGCGGCAGATGAAGCCGGGAAAGGCTGGTACAGGAACCTGGTGAAATACAACGGGATCCCCACAGGCCTGATCCTTTTTGCCATCGCCGTAGTCATCCTCTTTATCGTCATGAACAATACCCAGGCAGGGCGCTATATCCTCTGCCTCGGAAGCAATAAAGAAGCTGTCCGTCTTTCCGGCGTCAATGTGAAAAAATGGCAGATGTCCGCCTATGTGATCTGCGGGCTTCTGGTAGGAATCGCCGCGGTATTTTTTGTAGGAGCCTATACCACTGTCCAGCCGGGACTGGGTGATACCTACAACAACGAGGCTATCGCGTCCTGCGTCATGGGAGGCACTTCCATGGTAGGCGGCCTGGCTTCCATCGGCGGAACCGTGATCGGCGTATTCGTCATCTCCCTCCTGCAGGAGGGCATCATGGCGCTTCGTATGACAAAGGAAGTGCAGATGATCATTACCGGTCTGATCGTTATCATATTCGTCTATGCGGATGTTTCCGCAAGACGGAGAAAGAACTGACGGGAAGGAGTAAGGAAAATGGGCGACGTTAATCTGAATAAAGCGGACGACGTTATTTTGACAATGAAAGGCATCGACAAATCCTTCCCCGGCGTACATGCGCTGGATCATGTGGACCTGGAGCTTCGAAGAGGGGAAGTACATGCCCTGATGGGAGAGAACGGCGCGGGAAAATCCACTCTTATGAAGGTTCTTACCGGTATCTATACCAAGGATTCCGGGAGCATCTGGTATGAAGGCAGGGAAGTGGAGTTCCACAATACCCACGAGGCCCAGGAAGCCGGTATCGTTATCGTGCATCAGGAGCTGAACATGGTGGGGGACCTTACCGTAGCGCAGAATATCTTCATCGGCCGTGAGTTCAAAAAGGGCATCATGATCGATGATAAAAAGATGATCCGTGAATCCAGAAAGCTTTTCGATGAGCTGAAGATCGACATTGACCCGAAGGCGAAGATGAGCGATCTGACCGTAGGAAAGCAGCAGATGTGCGAGATCGCAAAGGCTATTTCCCATAAGGCGAAGGTCATTATTTTCGATGAGCCTTCCGCGGCGCTTACCGAGAAGGAAATCGAGGATCTGTTTTCCATCATCCGTGACCTGCGCGCGCAGAATCTGGGGATCATCTACATTTCCCACCGTATGGACGAGATCAAGGTCATCACCGACCGTGTCACCGTCATGCGGGACGGCGCCTATGTAGGCACGCTGATCACCGATCAGTGTACGAAGGAAGATATCATCAACATGATGGTCGGACGTGTGATCTACGAGGACCCGAAGACAAAGAGCGCGGTTCCCGCAGATGCGCCGGTCGTCCTGAAGGTGGAGCATCTGAACGCCGGCAAGATGGTGCAGGATGTCAGCTTCGAGCTTCACAAGGGCGAGATCCTGGGCTTCTCCGGCCTGATGGGAGCCGGGCGGACAGAAACCGCCAGAGCCCTGTTCGGGGCGGACCCGAAGCAGAGCGGCGATATCTATATCAACGGAGAAAAGGTAGAGATCAATTCTCCCGAGGACGCGGTGAAGCATGGAATCGGGTATCTTTCCGAGGACAGGAAGCGTTTTGGTATCGTGGTACAGAAATCGATCACAGAGAACTCCACCCTGGCCACGCTGGATCAGTATATGTCCGGAATGTTCATCAACAAGGCGGAGGAGAGAAAGATCACCGAAAGGTATATCGATGAGCTGTCCACAAAGACCCCTGGCCCGGATCAGCTGGTGGTGAATCTTTCCGGCGGAAACCAGCAGAAGGTGGTCATTGCCAAGTGGCTGGTCCGCAACTGTGATATCCTGATCTTCGACGAACCTACCAGAGGAATCGATGTAGGAGCCAAGAACGAAATCTACAAGCTGATGAATCGTCTGGCGGCCGAGGGAAAATCCATCATCATGATCTCCTCGGAGATGACGGAAATCCTCAGAATGAGCGACAGGATCGTTATCATGTGCGAAGGCAGAAAGACCGGTGAGATCCGGATCGAAGAGGCTACTCAGGAAGCGATCATGGACAAAGCGACTCGCGATATCAAGTAGGGGGAGAGAAGATGACGAAGAAAAAATCAATTTTTACCCAGGAAGTGATCGTTGGAATCATCGTGATCGCGCTGTACTTTATCTTTCGCGGCATCAGTGCTGATTTCGGTAAATATACGACATTTCTGACGTTGACGGATATTTCTTATTACTATGTACTGATGGCGATCGGCGTGGCCTTCCCGCTCATTACGGGAGGCGTGGATCTTTCCATCGGTACCGGCCTGATCTGCTACGCGCTTGCCGGCGGATACCTGATCCGTGCCTTCAGCTGGCCCACAGGCCTCGCCATTCTGGTGTCCATTCTCTTCGGCGTTGCCATCGGTCTGGCTAACGGGGTTCTTGTCTCGATCATGGGGCTTCCGCCTTTCCTGGCAACCCTTTGTACATGTATGATCACCAGAGGTCTGGGCTCTGTGGTCACCGGTTCCTTCGCGGTGCCGTGGCCGACAGCGAAGCAGGATAACGGGTGGTTTCATGCCATCTTCAAGATGACGATCGTCACTGCAGACGGAAAGATGAAGTTCCCGCTGGGCCTTGTATGGATCATTCTCCTGATGCTGGTGATGCAGTTTGTGCTGGCCCATACCAGGTTCGGGCGGTATACCATTGCCATCGGTTCCAACAAGGAGGCTGCCATCCTTTCCGGTATCAATGTAAAATTCTACCATGTAATGGTATATGCTGTGAGCGGCCTGTTTGCAGGTCTTGCCTCCATCGCCTATGCGGCCTACGTTCCTACGGTACAGCCGGGAACCGGGGCAGGCATGGAGCTGGATGCCATCGGAGGCGCCATCGTCGGCGGCGTTTCGGCATCCGGCGGATACGGGACCATTTACGGTACTGTTCTGGGAGCGTATGTCATCATGCTGCTGAAGCAGGGTCTTCCCTATATCGGGTTAAACGCCAATATGCAGCAGATCATCACCGGCTTTGTGCTCATCGGCGCCGTTGTCATCGATATCATCAAGAGAAGGGCCATCAGGTGATAACTTAAGGGAATTACCCCGGTTGGGGGATTTCAGGAACCGGACCAGAATACATGGGATGGATCCTTATATCGGAGATGGGAAAATCCCGGCTCCGGAAACTTATTCATTCAAAAAAGGAGGAAATCAGAATGAAGAAAAACGTATTGGCAGTGCTTATGTGCGCAGCAATGGCAGGATCCCTGATCGCTGCACCGGTGTTCGCAGAGAATCTTTCCGACACCACAGCAGGTATCGCGCAGTTCGAAGGACTGACGGCAAACGAAGCCTATGACTTCCAGATTGTTGTAAAATCCTTCCAGTCCACCTACTGGCAGGCAGCTCTGCAGGGCATGGACCAGGCGAAAGAAGAGCTTGGCGTTACCTATACTGCACAGGGTCCGGCTTCCGAGTCTGATATCGCAGACCAGGTCAACATGCTGAACAGCTGTATCAACAGCACTCCCGCAGGTGTCGGCCTTGCAGCATGCGATACCGCATCTGTTCTGGAATCTCTGCAGAGCGCAGTAGATAAGGGTGTTCCGATCGTTGCCTTCGATACCGGTATCGCAGATGCTCCGGAAGGCTCGGTTGTCTGCACGGTTGTTACCGACAACAGCGCTGCAGGTTCTGTCGCCGCAGATAAGATCTACGAGGCGATCAAGGATAAACTGGGCAATGGACCGGTACGTGTAGGTGAGGTTAACCAGGATAACTATGCTCTGAACATTCAGCAGAGAGGTCTTGGATTCATCAACAGACTGATCGAGCTGGCAGCAGCAGACGGCTTTACCGTAGCCATGGAAGGAAACGAGTTCTATGTAAACGCAGCTGAAGGCGCTGTTGACGGCGATGCAGACATCATCCTTGAGGTCCGTGTACCGGCTCAGACAACTGTAGACCTTTGCTCTACAGAGGCTGCTACCATCCTTGACAAAGAGGATACCGTAGCAATCTTCGGTTCCAACCAGACCGCAGCAGAAGGACTTCTGGCAGCAGATGCAAACCGTGAGGTTCTTGGCGACACCATCATCGGCGTTGGCTTCGATGCCGGTACCTCCATCAAAGCAGCTGTTGAAGACGGCACCTTCCTTGGCGCTGTTACCCAGTCTCCTCTGATGATGGGCTACTACTGCATCTATGCTCTGACCGCAGCAGCAAACGGCCAGGAGCTGATCGATGTTCCCACCGATGGATATTGGTATGACGCATCCAACATGACCGACGAAAACATCGCTCCGAACCTTTATGACTGATGCTTTCGCCCTCAGGCGGAATTGATTTCGTGATTCAGAATAGTATAAGACGCGGGATGTAACAGCATCCCGCAGGAAAGAGGCTTCCGGTCTTCATAAGACCGGAAGCCTTTTTTTGAATCTGTTCATTCTCAGACACAGGGGGGGAACTGTAACCTTTTTATGTCAGATATCCGGCAGGAATAAAAGAATTGCAAAGGATAATCAGATATGAGAAAATAATGAAGGAATTATGGTTGATGGCAATTCAGCAACAGGAAAAGAAGGAATAAACCCTTATGAAAACAACAGCAGGCCTTAACGAACTGCCGCAGGGATGGAAACAGGAATCCAACCGGAAATCCAGCCGGAAATCTGACAGGAACGATCATCTTGCCTGGTGGCATGTGATCATGCTGCTTTTTCTGTTTTTTCCTGCCGGGTTCGGGGCAATATATCTCAAACTGGATCAGGAAAAAGACAGGCGGAGGAAAAACGGGATTATTTTGCTGCTATTCGGTCTTGCGATCCTTTTTCCGGCATTATATCAGTTGTTCCGGGTGCAGACCGGGAACTGGGATCTGCGGGAGGATTATCTGAAAGAACTGATCTATCCTGCCGGTGCGGCGGTTCTGGCACTGGCATTCACTCTGTGGGGCGGGGCCGTTCTGAGGAAAGGAAACAGGGATATAAGACTCAGAAAAATGGTCTCCGAAAATGGAATGTCCGATCTGAAGGATCTGTCCGTGCTTCTGCAGCTGTCTCTTGCCGGAACCTGCGACAAGGTGGAGCAGATGCTTCGGGAGAGACTTCTTGTGGGATGGAGACCGGATTATTCTGCAGGGGGCATATACCCCGCGAACGGCAGGATGCCGGATGCCTTTTTTCTGACCGGGAACAGGGATCTGTTTGCGGAAAGACCCTGGAGACATACGTGGCTGAAGCAGCCCAGGTTTTTGCTGGGG
>JAFOJB010000184.1 GCA_017420455.1 Blautia sp. | reverse complement strand
TTTCCGGTATATTTCCTCCGCGGCCTGCCTGTATCCCAATCTCCAGATTTCCATTCACGAGGGCAAATGGGCCCTGATCTCCAAGGAATCTTCTCCCGTCGTGCACTTTGTGCTCCGGCATACGAAACTGCTCGACGCACTGGAACAGACCGTAAGCCCGGAAGAAACTCCCTGAACCGTCCCCTCTTCTCCTCTCTTTTCTCCAAAACTGATTTCCGCTATTGATTTTCATGGAATCCTGTGTTATAGTTAATGTAGTTTTAAAAACTACATGCTGTAATGATCGAAACCGGGATGTTGTTCTGCATCTTCCGGGAATTATCAGCCAGGTTTCGGACAGCGTAAAATTGCTTTCCACAGGGGCTTTATACACTGCGGGGAGAGAAACGGAGGAGACTATGACCGGACAGGAATTAAAAGAATATTTTCAGGAACATCTCGTTCCATCCAAGCTTTACAAGATTGGCGGCAAGCATCACAACAGGATCTGCCTGCAGAAGTCCGGCAGCGGCTGGGACGTTTTCTTCAGTGAGCATAAAGAAAAAATCGGTCTTACCCACTATGAGGACGAAGCTTCCGCCTGCCGCGGCATGAAGGACGAAATCCGCAAAGCCATGGAAGTTCTCTACGGAATGACCTTCGTAAATTCCATCTGAGTCCACGCAGAGCAGGATGCTCTGTTTCCGGATCTTCCAGATACTGAAAACAGGCTGTGAACCGGGTCTGATTCCCGTTTCACAGCCTGTTTTTCTGCGCCGGTTCCTATATGATTCCAGTGTAAGATCATATAGGATTCCAGTGTAAGAGACATCGTTCCGCCGAACGGTCTTTCTGCCCTGTTTCGCACCACAATATCTGGCTGCAATGCACCGTTCTTCGTTCAGCCCAGAGGGATTTCCACCACCTCAGCCATTTTCGTCAGGCAAAGCTCGATCTGCTCTGAAATATCCCCTACCATCCTCTCGGTAATCTGCTCGTTCTTATCTTTCTCAAGGCTCTCAAAAAGCGTCTGCCGGACGCTACTGCCCAGCGGCTTCAGCCGTTTCCGGAAGGAAGATCCGGGAATCATTTTCCGCACTGTCCTGGGAAGATTCACATTCAGAAGGGCTTCCTCCATTTTTCCTTTGCCGAGGATCAGGACGATCAGCGAAAGGAGCACACCGGCCACGATACCGGTAGGTCCGCTGGCGATCAGGGTGATCCCGCTTCCGCCGCAGAGAAGCCCTACCACGATGGAGATGATCGAATCGATCATGAGTGTGACCTCCTCCACCGCAAAGATGTTTTTCGCGTCGATCCGGATGTCCAGCTCCGACAAAGCCAGGAAGGAAGTCAGATCAAGGGCTGTATAAGGGACATGGTGCCTGGCGCAGATGGGAACCGTATATTCCTCCAGCTCCCCTGCCACGGTTTTCAGCCATCTGGAAACCGGTTTTACCAGCACCTGATGGGCAGCATCGCTCCGCAGCCAGGCGGAAACCTCATCCTGCAGTTCCTGATCCGTATCGCTGAGCCTCCTGATTTCTCCGTCCCGCCATCTCTCGAACACCGGGACGGCACAGTTCTGCAGCACCGGTTCCACCAGGGAATTCACCGCATCCCGGTACAGTTCCCTGATATGGGCGTGAACCACATCCTCCACAACACTGGATGCCTTCAGTTCCTCCAGCTCCGCCCGGAATTCCCGCATTTCCTCATCGATCCTGCCGCAATAGGCAAGGCCTCTGGATACGGAAAATTCCGGCTCCGTTCCGGTGATGACCACTGCATCCGGAAAAGCCTCACGGCACCAGACGCGGATTTTCGGAAGCTTCGAAACGCCGCCTGTCAGAAACAGAAGCTCCGGCGGCCGTCCCGCCACATGAGCGCCTGCCGCTTCCATGCTTTTCTGGAACACCTCCCGGAAAGATTTTCCTTCAAGCCTTTCACAGCCCTGATTTTCCAGCTTATCTGCCATTTCCCTGTTCATGCGGATGGTCAGGCGGACCGGCTTGTCATAGTAGATCATGACGGATTCTCTGCAGTCATTTTTCTCCCAGAATTCCTCATCGGAATAGTATTTTTCCTTCAGCCTTCTTGCCTTGAACTCGCAGTAGGTCCTCCAGGGTTCGCTCTCCCTGAAAATCCGCTGAAGCTCTTCCCGGTTCCTGGAAGCCGCCACCGATTCAGAAAGCAGAAGTTCATCCATGATGCCGCCTCCAAGGGAGACCTCCCCGGCCGTCTGCATCTCAATTTCTTTCCCACTGTTGATATAGGCGAAATCTGTAGTAGAAGAACCGATGTCGATGACAAGCACCGGCTTTGCCAGGATATCGTAGCCAACCTGGAGGTGCCGTGACTGGCATGCCGAGACCAGGGCCGCCCGGGATTCAGACACGATCTTCACCGGGGGATAGCCTGCGATCTCAAAAAGATTCCGGTATTGTTCTCTGGCGTTTTTATCCCAGCCGGCAGGACATCCGATATAAAAAGCGGCTTCCTCATCCGGCCGGAGGTTTTCGCCAAGCTGCAGGTCCATAAGCACGGCTTTCGCAAAAACAAGAATATCATTCCTGATGGAAGGATTCTTAAGAAATTCACTTTTGAAACGCAGCTTTCTTTTCACTGCCTCGCCGCTGTAGCAGGCCTTTTCTCCAAGCAGGATCTCTCCTGTGCGAAGACAGGCGAAGGCTGTCACAAAGCTTTTCTCTCCCGACACGGAAAGAATCTCCGGAACTGCCTGATCCCGTTTATTCAGGGTGGAAACCGCGCTTTCCGCGTCTCCCAAATCAAAACCGTAAAATCTGTCCATTTACATTCCTCCAGCGGCAAGACCTTTTTTCAGGAGCTTTCCGTTCCTCAGCATGGCCGGACGGATCGTGCCGCTGTTTCTGGACGGCATGACATCAAAATATGCCCTGGTTCCTTCGCCGTAATCCACTGTATCAATCTGTTTTCTGTGAAGATAAAATTTCAGCTGCTCCAGCTTTTCCAGTGCGTATTCGCCGTCGCCGCTGCAGGAGGCTTCCAGAAGATCCGCCATAAGCGCAAGCTCCTCCTCGGAGACTCCCTCTTCCCCGGAAACGGATTCTCCGTTCCGGGCCTTTTCATATCCGCTCCACAGCCTGATCTGGTCCAGTTCCTGATCAACCTGCAGAAACGAGGCATGCAGCAGCCGGTACAGCTTTGCCGCGTCTACCAGGTTCTCTGTATATTGTTCACGTTTTGCTTTCTCTGCGCTGCCGTTTTTCTTCGTGATTCCGGATCTGTAGACAAGAAGGAGGGATACTGTCAGAAAGAAGAGACAGATCAGGACCTGTGCCACGCCGGCATTTTCATTGGTGAGAAGGAGGATTGCCGCCGTTACCGCCGCAAGGATCAGTCCTGCCGCTCCAAGAAGGGTGGCCTGGTCGGTCTTTTTTTCCTCCGCCGTTGTTTCAGAAACACTTTTTTCCCATATTTTCGTCTGCCCTATGGTATCCACAAAGGCGCAGGAGGCTTTGATCATCTGAAGCATCCGGGCCGCTTCTGTCCGGATCTGTTCCTCCTCCTCCTGTTCATTGTACAGGTAAAGGCACCGGTCGACCTGATCCTCCAGGACTTTCTGCGCCTTCTCCGGGTTTGGCTGCTTCCTCAGTTCTCCGATCAGTTTCTCCTTATCCTTTTCAAGAAGATCCTGCATCCTTTCCATATTCCCATCTCCCTCGCCTTTTCTTCCTTGTCGGCTGTTTCCAGCTACTGTGCTGCAGTTCACGGTTTCACCGTCCGGGGACTATAACACTGCTGTATATTATACTCCATTTGTCGCCTTATCGCAACTTGCTATCTTCCCGGAATCTATGTATAATGAAATCGTATTACAGTTCGCGGTCTCATCGGCTGGGGACTGTATGTGCTTTCAAGGGGTGTGCTGCAGGGGCAGGTTCCCTGACACACGCCACATGCCTGTCAGGGAACTTTCCCGTGACACAGGCGTTTTGTTCCGGAGGGATTCTTATGGAATATTCAACAGGGCAGCTTCTAAAACGTTTTGTTCCTTATTACAGACCTTACTTTCCGACGCTGATCCGGGATCTTCTCTGTGCGGCGCTTACCACGGTGTGCGAGCTGATCCTTCCCATGATCATCCGGCAGATGACGAATATGGGAATGTATCATTTTGACCAGCTTACCATCGCGTTTATTCTGCGGCTGGCATTGGTCTATTTTCTGCTGCGTATCGTGGACTGCCTGGCGAATTTTTACATGGCCGATATCGGACATGTGATGGGCGCCAGGATCGAGACAGATATGCGCCGGGATGCCTATGGACATCTGCAGCAGCTTTCCGACCGTTTTTATAATAATACCAAGGTAGGGCAGATCATGGGGCGCATCACAAATGACCTGTTCGATGTCACGGAATTTTCGCATCACTGCCCGGAGGAGTTTTTCATCGCCGCCGTAAAGGCTTTTGTTTCTTTCATTCTCCTTTCCCGGATCAATCTTCTTCTGACGGTCATTATTTTTGCGATCATTCCGTTCATGCTCTATGTCTGTGTGCGGGTGAACAGGTGGCAGCGCGCCGCGTTCCGGCATCAGAGAGTCCAGATCGGGGAGCTGAATGCACGGATCGAGGACAGTCTCCTGGGTCAGCGTGTCGTGAAGGCCTTTGCCAATGAGAAGATCGAGATCGGTAAATTTGAAAAGGACAACCTGAAATTTCTGGGAATCAAGGAGGATACCTACTGGTATATGGGAATCTTCAAGACAGTGACCCTGATTTTTGAGGGGATCATGTATCTGACAGTCATTCTGGCAGGCGGACTTTTTCTGTATCATGGCAGGATCCAGCCGCCGGATCTGGTGGTCTATGTCCTGTATGTCAATATGCTGATCGCAACGATCCGGCGTATCGTGGAGTTTACAGAGCAGTTCCAGCGCGGAATGACGGGAATTGAGCGCTTTCTGCAGATCATGGATTCGGATATCGACATTTTCAGTCATGACGGCGCTGTGGAGCTGAAGGATCCAAAGGGGGATATCTGCTTCAAAGATGTCGCTTTCGAGTATTCCGACGATCATACGCAGGTACTGACGCATCTGAATCTGATGATCCATCACGGAGAAAAGATT
>JAFOJB010000183.1 GCA_017420455.1 Blautia sp. | reverse complement strand
TTCCGGACTGGTAGATATTACGATTGCCAGAGCCGGATATCGTTCAAAGCCGCATAGAGGCGGGCAGCCGGATCGGCATCTGACAGGATTGCGTAAGATATAGATGCGTTTACAAAAGAGAAGGAGTGGATAGATATGTTCGATTTCGGAGCAGACGAGAGATTCCATGGAATGAAACCTTTCCCGGGAAAGGTCTGGCTTTCGTCCCCTACCATGCATGGTGAAGAGCTGGAATATATGAAAGAAGCTTTTTACACAAACTGGATGAGCACTGTGGGGAAAAATATCAATGAGGTTGAGAACAGCCTGGAAAAATATATAGGCATCAAGCATGGCATTGCCCTGTCCTCCGGTACGGCCGCCCTTCACCTGGCCGTCAAGCTGGCTGCAGAAAGAGTATATGGTTCTTCCAGCGGAATTTCCACACCGGACGGTCTGGGACCTGGCGGTTCCCTGTATAGGAGAAGGGTTTTCTGCTCGGATATGACCTTCGACGCCACGGTAAATCCGGTATTATACGAAGGCGGAGAACCGGTTTTCATTGATACAGAAACAGATACCTGGAATATGGATCCGGAGGCTCTCGAAAAATCCTTCGATATCTATCCGGATGTGAAGATCATTGTGATCGCCCATCTGTACGGCGTACCCGGAAAGATTGATGAAATCCGCAGTATCGCGAATAAACACAGTGCCGTCATCGTCGAGGATGCGGCCGAATCTCTCGGTGCGACCTACAAAGGCCGGCAGACCGGAACCTTCGGGGACTTTAATGTGATCTCCTTCAACGGAAATAAGATCATCACAGGCAGCTCCGGCGGTATGCTGCTCACCAACAATGCCCAGGAAGCGGAAAAGGTCCGGAAATGGTCCACCCAGAGCAGGGAGGATGCCCCCTGGTACCAGCATGAGGAGCTGGGCTACAATTACCGGATGTCCAATGTGGTCGCCGGTGTGATCAGAGGCCAGCTTCCGTATCTGGAGGAGCATATCCGCCAGAAAAAGGCGATATATTACAGATATAAGGATGGTCTGTCGGATCTGCCCGTGCAGATGAACTGTTTTGACGAAGAGAATTCCTCCCCAAATTTCTGGCTTTCCGCAATGCTGATCGATCCTGCATACATGGGGGAAAGCATCCGGGGGGAAAAAAGATACCAGTGGAAGCATGAAAAAGGGAAAAGCTCTCCTTCTGAAATCCTGGAGACTCTGGCCTGGTTCAACGCGGAGGGACGTCCTCTGTGGAAGCCCATGCATCTGCAGCCGATTTTCCGTATGCATCCCTTTATCACCAGGGAGGGGAACGGAAGAGCAAGGAGCAACGCTTATATAAAGGGGACAGGTGCCGATATCGGAGCTGATCTTTTTGACAGAGGCCTGTGTCTTCCGAGTGATAACAAAATGACGGAAGAACAGCAGGACATCATTATCGATATCATTCATCGCTGCTTTTCATGAAAGCGCTTAATGAAAAAGGAATGGAAAGAAGGTTGAATATCATGCAGGAAAAAAGAACATTACTGATCATTGGAGCCGGCGAACATGGAAAAGTAGTAGAAGAGATAGCCATCCTCTCTCATGCTTATGAGGAGATCGCGTTTGTGGATGATGATACCTCGAAGGACGAAAAGGTTATCGGGGACCTCAAAAACCTGGAACGATATATTGACAGCTTCACGGACTGTATCGTTTCGCTGGGTAACAATGAACTGAGAGCGGGACTTCTCAGGAAGATCGAGCAGATCGGATACCACATTCCCATCCTGATCCACCCGGATGCATCTGTTTCCCCGAGCGCGAAGATCGGTGCAGGTACAGTCATCGAGGCGAACGCTGCCGTCAATTCAAATGCGGTGATCGGAAAAGGATGTCTGCTCAGCATCGGCGCGCTGGTGGATCATAATGGTGTTGTCGAGGATTACTGCCATCTGGACGCCGGGGCGGTGGTAAAAACCCATGGAAGTGTCAGCGTTGGAAGCCATATCGATTCCGGAGGTGTGGTAGAAAGCGGCTCTGTGACGAAAGCCGTCAGCGTTACGCCGGATATCAACAACGAGGAAGAGTGGGTGCGGGAATACCTGAAAGAAAGAGGGACAATGCCCACGTTCTTCTAAGGAGAAAAAGAGAAAAGGGGACGGTTGAGAAATAGGAACCGTCCCCTTTTCTCACCGTCCTTTTTTTTCTCATTCCGTTCTGCAAAGAAACATGTTATAATAGAACACAGCGGTCAGATGACTGCAGTCTGCAGCGTGTTTCGCTGCGTATAGAAGAGGAGCGGTAGAATGAATCAGGTAATCTTTGCCAGACTGGTCAGCCTGGTAATTGGATATCTTTTCGGATGCATCCTGACGGCGGAGATCGTCGCCCGCAGGACTGCAGGGAAAAAAGCCGCGGAGGTGGGAGAGACGGGAAATCCCGGAATGGCCAATATCATGGCCTCGCTTGGATTTGTACCGGGAATTCTGACTCTGGCGGGAGATCTTGGAAAATGTATTCTGCCCGGGATCATATCCTTCCTGCTGTTTCCAGGCCAGGGCTGGATCATCGTACTGTACGCCGGCCTCGGCTGCACACTGGGGCATGATTTTCCCTTCTGGAGAAGGTTCCGGGGCGGGAAAGGCGTCGCAACCACCTCCATGGCCATCGTGTTATACCGCTTCTGGCCGGGCCTTGCCGCAAACATCATCGGGATGCTCGTCGTATTTGCGGCAAAATACCTGTGTATCGGAGGACCTGTCATTCCCCTGTCATTTACCCTCATGATGGTCCTGATGCGGGAGTGGGAAGCCGCGGTCCTGTCAGGCATTCTGAGCCTCCTGTCCGTCTGGTCCCATGGGAAGGCCATCCTGGGCATCCGGGAAGGAAAGACGAAAAAGACGGATGTGCTGAAGGCCATCAAAAGAAAAAGGGATTCTGGAAGGAAGTAAAATGAAAAAGCTGTATGAGTTACGGAAAAATGCAAAATCAAGTTCGATCCTCATCAATATGGTCATCGCGGCAGTCAGTCTGTTTATCAACGGATTCGGCGTATATCTGACGATCCAGGCCAATCTGGGGGCCGCGCCGTGGGATGTCCTGAACCTGGGAATGTCAAAAAGCTTACATATCCTGTACGGAAGTGCTTCCATCGCGGTATCCATAACGATCCTCCTCATCGATATCCTGCTGAAGGAACCCATCGGGATCGCCATGTTTATCGATGCGGTGGTAGTAGGAAAATCCGTCGACTTTTTCAACTGGATCCACGCCGTTCCGGCCTGCGATTCGGTGATGACGGGAATTCCCGTGATGATCATCGGGCTTTTTATCCTTGCCTACACACAGTTTACCTATATGATCGCCTCTCTGGGCTGCGGTCCGAGAGATACGCTTCTGGTCGGACTGGCAAAGCGCCTGAAGAAGCTGCCCATCGGTGCCGTGAGCATCGGGCTCCTCGGTACGGCTACCCTGATCGGCGCGCTGCTTGGCGGCCCCGTGGGAATCGGCACCATTATCTGTGCCTTCGCCACAGGCCCCATCATGCAGATGGCCTTCAGGACCGTACGTTTCGACGCCACAAGTGTAAAGCACCAGAAGCTGCGGGATTCCTTCAAGGTTGTGTGGTCACGTACGTAAGGCTATGTCCAGGCCGGCTTCGGCCAGCCGCCATCCGATAACATTGGTTTTCAGTATATTCTTGCGAGAAAGAGGAGGAACGAGTATGACAGGGAACAGGTCGTATCGTGAACAGGAAATTACAGAGAAAAGTGGTGCCCGCTCCCTTCTGATTATCGGAGCTGGGAGCTTTTCCCCCGAGATCGACGAGCTGGCCAGGCTCTGCGGCTATACGGACACCGCTTTTCTGGACGACCATCCGGAGGAAGCGTATATCCGGCCAGTCGTCGGAACCATGGCGGATATCGGGAAGCTGCGGGAAACGTATGATACTGCCATCGTCGCCCTTGGAAATAATGAACACCGTATGAAATACCATGCGCTTCTGAAGGAATATCACTACAACATCCCTGTGCTGATCCATCCCACCGCCTACGTAAGCCCGGACGCGGAACTGTCACCGGGCTGTATCA
>JAFOJB010000182.1 GCA_017420455.1 Blautia sp. | reverse complement strand
AACGGGAATCCGCAGCTTTTGACCGGGAATCCATTACTTTTGACTGGGAATTCGGAGCTTCTGACCGGGAAAACGCGGCTTCTTGCCGGGAAACCGCAGCTTCTGAACGTAAATCCGCAGCTTCTGAGCGGGAAGCCATTGCTTTGGATTTCTTTTTTCCGGGTTTCCTGCCCCTGGAATCCGAGAGCCAGGTTCCGGAGAGGAAACCGCCTTCAGAATCCTCTTCGAAATTCTCTTCGAAATTCTCTTCAAAGTCCTCTTCGAAATCCTTTTCGAAATCCTCTTTGAAATCCTCTTTGAAATCCTTTTCAAAGAAATCCATGCTGTCATTTTCGTAGTCTTCATCGGCAGGGATAACAGAAGCCTTCCGGCTGCGGCCGGATTTTTTCGTCCTTTCGTTCCGGGTCTCTTCCAGCTGCAGGTCTTTCGCCTTCCCAGCGGTTTTTCTCTTCCCGGCAGCCGGAAGGCTTTCCGCTTCCCTGCCGTCCGCCCTCTTCTCCTGCCTTTTCAGATCTGTAAGACTGAAGGGGGAGAACTCCTCGTATTCCCCGTCGTCCTGCGCAGCCAGCTCTTCCTCTTCTGCCAGAGCCTGCTCCAGGCGGGAAAGGCGTCGGGCCCTTTTTTCTTCCCGGATGCGCTGCTTCTGCTGCGCCTTCAGTTCCTTTTTCAGCTGCCTCTCCGGCTCTCCTTCTTCATAAAGCAGCCTTCCTTCGGCGGCCTTGTCGGAAAAAAAATCCACGATCCTGTAGATAAATCCGAAGAAGGACCGCTGGGTGATGATGATGAATGTTGCCAGGAGGACCAGGATAAAGATCACGATCGCACCGATCTTCCCGAAGGCTGTGATGGTCGGGATCAGGATCAGCCCTCCTGCGAATCCGCCGCCGATCTGATAATCCGCGCTGACGTGATAATAGTCTTCCAAAGTGTTTGCGGGAATATATCCCTCTGTCAGCAGCTGCACAAGTCCGCAGAACGACACCAGGAACAGCAGGCCTGCCAGGATCTTTTTCATGACCAGCAGGCTGAAACCGTTCGAGATCAGGAATGCCAGTGCGATAAACAGCACTACCGGCACAGCGTAAGCCGCCATGCCAACAGCGCCGAACAGCATACTGCATATGACATTCCCAATGACCCCGCCGAAGCCCAGTACGCTCACCATCAGGATCAGACAGGCTGCAAGCGCTGTCAGAAGAAAAATGTCCTTCTCAAAGGAGCCGGCCTTTGCAGTATTTTTCGCGGCAGCTCCCCTGCCGCCCTGCTTTTTCGGGCTGCTCACTTTTTTCGTTGATGTCAAATTTTAAATCCCCCTTATGCTTCCGATCAGGATTACTGCTCCAGCCAGGAAGCAGTATCCGGCAAAGATCCGGAGCTTTGTAGTTTTTAAGAACTTCAGAATTGTCGAACAGAAAATGAACCCTGCGATAAACGCGCCGACCGTCCCTGCGATGCAGGAGGACCAGGCAACCGGCATGGCGCCGCCTGCTCCTGCGTAATAGATTTCACAGAAGAAGGCCCCGAACACAGCAGGAATGCTCATGAGGTAGGATACTTTTACTGCCATTTTTCTGCTGTAACCGCAGAACATCCCGGCGCCGACGGTAAAACCGCATCTGGAGATTCCCGGAAACACGGAAAGCCCCTGGCAGATTCCCATCCAGAGGGCGCTGTGGAAACCGATGTGCCGGGGGCTTTTTTTGCCGCCGCAGCCGCTCAGGTCTACAATGATAAGAAAAACTCCATTCAGCAGCATGCAGATTCCCGGCGCCATAGAAGAATGGACCGCGAGCTGCACAAGATTCCTGGCAGAAAAACCAAGCAGGGCCGTAGGAACCAGGGAAAGCATGATCAGGCAGACGAAACGCCTGTAGGCGCTGCTGATGATCCTGTGATAGCGCATCTGGTCCATATGTCTTTTATTGTGAATATAAAAAACAAGGTTTCCGAGGAGCTCCATCAGCATTTCAAAGGACTCCACCAGGATTTTTCCAACGTCCTTCTTGTAATAGACGATCAGTGAAAAAGCCGTTCCCAGGTGAAGAAATGCCGGGAACAGAGTACCCATGCTGTCAGTAAGGCCGAATATTTTCTGCAGTACCAGGATATGGCCGAAGCTGCTTACCGGCAGAAACTCCAGCAAGCCCTGCAGCGCACCGAATAAAATGGAGTTCAAGATCGACATGTTTAAGTTCCTTCGCTTCCCTCTTTATGTAAACCCAACCTGTTCGCAACAACTGAACACGACATAGTATACCATATTTTGACGCAACAAAAAAGGGATTCTACAAATTTTATGTAAAATCCCTTTTACAGTTCTTCCTGTATGAATAGCTGACGGGTGAGAGAGCTTCACCTTCCGGTGCAGAACCCCGTCACCTGCTGATCCTCGGAGCCACCGTCCAACATAGACTAAGACTCTCAGGAGAAACACAGAGGGACGGTCCTTTTGTGCCTTT
>JAFOJB010000181.1 GCA_017420455.1 Blautia sp. | reverse complement strand
GATATGAAATATCTTCTGGACCATCTGCTTTGCCGCGGGGTGAATTATCTGGTGCCGCATGCCTTTTCCATGGCGGAGTATCCGGATGTGGACTGCCCGCCCCACTTTTACGCCAGAGGGAATAACCCGCAATTTCCATGGTTCGCTCATCTGATGAAGTACGCCAACCGGATGTGCGCCCATCTGAACGGGGGGCAGCATGCAGCGTCGGTGGCGGTCCTGTACGACGGGGAAGCCGACTGGACCGGAAAGCATATGCCCATGCAGAAGGTGGGAAGAGTCCTTCTGGAAAACCAGATCGAGTTTGATGTGATCTCGCTGGATATGCTGCGGAATCCGGAAGAATGGCATACGGTTTGTGACAAGGATACCCTGACCATAAACGGGGTCGCTTTCCAGGCCCTGATCGTGCCTTATACCGAATATATCCCCTGTACCCTGGCGAAATTTGCCCTGCAGAGCGGGAAATTCCCGGTCATCATTGTGGACGATCTTCCCCGGACGGTTCTTTCCGATGAATGGGGAGAGGGCAAAGAATGGTCGGAAGGAGAACGGGAAAAGGAGTGGAAGGAAGCCTCGGAGATCGTAAAGCTTTCCGGCCTGGCCCAGTACCTGGAAAAACGGGGAATGAAGCCCATCCATCTGGATCCCCCGGACAACGCTGTCACGGTGTACCATTACCGCAGGGAACGGGCCTGCGGACAGGAACGGAAAACAGGAAACCTGTATATGGTGATGAACGAAAATCCGGACAGGACATACCGGGGAACCATCACTCTTCCAGGAAACGGCGGATTCTTCTGGTATGACGGAATGAAGGACGCATATCTGGAGATCGCGGATCAGGAGCACGGGGAGAGAAGCACTGTCCTGCCGCTGGAACTTGCTCCCGGGGAAAGCGGTCTTTTCCTGGAAGGAAATCCGGCTGACCTATGTGCGGCAGGCGGGAATACACCGTTCTATGCTGCGGATGCGCCAGCCTCAGATATGACTGCTGCGGATGTGTCTGCCGTAAATGCGCCAGCCGCGGATGCATCTGCTGCAAATGTGGCTGCCACGGATGCGGCTGCAGAGAAAGAAGGCGGATCCGGGAAAATGCCGATGCGCATGGGCTTCGAGAGCCAGAGGAAGGAATGCCCCTGCCTTCTGGAGCTTTCCGGCGGCTGGAAGCTGGAGCTCTGCAGGGCAAAGGAATATCCGGAGGCCTTCTCCTGCACCACTGAGGAAGAGCTTGCCCCTGTTTCGGACAGGTATCCCGCCTTTTCCGGCGTGATGCGTTATACAAAGGAATTTGAACTGACTTCCCTGCCGGAGAAGGCCTTCTTCTTCGCAGAGAACGTCTATGAAGTAATGAAGATCACCGTCAATGGAAAGGAAACGGGAGTCTGCCTTACTCCTCCTTACCAGATGGAGATCACACCGGCGCTTGCAGCCGGAAGAAACGAGATCGTGGTGGAGATTGCCAACACTCCGGGCAGAGACCAGAGTAATTATCCCGCGCCTCCCTTTGACTTCCAGCACGAATGTACAGAAAAAAGCGGAATGTTCGGCAAGGTGGGGATCTATTTCAGATGAGCTGCCGCCGTTTGCATGGGAATATTTGAAACAGCGAGAGAAAGCAGCCGGTTCACAAGGCCGGGAAAGGAGGAAAAGATGAGTTTTTTAACTGCTGACCAGAAGAAACGGGTGGATGACCTGCTGGCAAAGATGACACTGGAGGAGAAGATCGGGCAGATGAACCAGGAATCCCCTTCCATTGTGGGAGGTTTTGACGTGCCCTTTGGAGAGCTGATCGAAATGATGACGGACGGCCGTATTTCCAAGGAGGAATTCGGAAAGATCATGAGTGAATCCACACAGGATTATCATGAAGACGCCATCCGGCGCGGGGAGGTAGGGTCCCTGATGGTGCAGGATCCGGTGAAGGTCAATGAGCTGCAGCGCATCGCTGTGGAGGAGACCCGGCTGGGAATCCCGCTGATCTTCGGCCTGGATGTGATCCATGGTTTCCGTTCTGTATATCCTATTGCCATCGCGGAGGCAGGATCCTTCGATACAGACCTGATGGAAAGAACGGCGCATATGGCTGCGAAGGAATCCAGGACAGCCGGCGTTTCCTGGCATTTTGCTCCCATGCTGGACATCGCGCGGGACGCCAGATGGGGAAGGGTTTCCGAAGGCCCCGGAGAGGATCCGTACCTGGCCTCTTCCTTCGCCAGGGCAAAGATCCGGGGACTGCAGAGCGATACCTCCTCTCCGGAAAACTATGTGGCAGCCTGCCTGAAGCATTACGTGGGCTACGGCGCCTGCGAAGCCGGCAGGGATTACAACACCGTCAGTATGGCGATGCATGTCTTCTACAACAATTACCTGAAGCCCTTTGAGGCTGCGGTGGAGGAAGGGGCAGCAACCGTCATGGCGGCCTTCAACGACCTGAACGGCGTTCCCTGTACCGTGAATTCCTTCCTCCTCAGGGATATGCTGAAGAATTCCATGGGCTTCCCGGGATTTGTGGTGAGCGACGCCAACGCGATCAAAGAGTGCGTCAATCACGGAATCGCCGCCGA
This sequence comes from Blautia sp., assembly GCA_017420455.1. Classification (GTDB taxonomy): domain Bacteria; phylum Bacillota; class Clostridia; order Lachnospirales; family Lachnospiraceae; genus Blautia_A. The sequence continues at coordinate 263 of JAFOJB010000181.1, read as the reverse complement.
CGATATGGACGCCGGGATCCAGGCTGCCCTGGCAGGTATGGACATGGATATGGGAACCGAGATCTATGTAAAGAACCTGAAGCAGGCAGTGGAGGACGGCAAAGTCCCCATGGCCGTCATAGACGAAGCGGCCAGAAGGATCCTTTCTGTGAAGATGTGGCTGGGTCTTTTCGACCATCCCTATGTAACAGAGGAAGCCATGAAGCGCTATGAGGTTCTTCCGGCCGAGCATATAGATCTTTGCCGGGAGGCGGGGGAGAAAT
>JAFOJB010000180.1 GCA_017420455.1 Blautia sp. | reverse complement strand
GTAGATGTGAACCGGGTGTGTGCCAAGGTTCCCGTCATCCATGAGCTTTTCACAGGAAAAACCCTGTTCCCTGATCTGTTCTGCAGCCCGGTCCTGCTTCTCCCATCCCTTTTTCAGTTCACTGACCACAAGCCAGTACCTGCGCTCCTTATCCAACGGCGGTATCTCCTCCAGGTCGACCATTGTGAATTCGACTCCGGGAAAATAATATTCTCCTATTGTCCAGCAGAAATGCCAGTGATTTGTCAGGATCATATCCCCCGGCTGTACCTCCTCCAGTACCTGCAGCGTTTCCTGCAGCTGCTCATTCTGCCGTCTGTCCCTGATATAGATTTTCTGATCCTGCGGCCAGAAATGCACAACCAGATATATCGACAGAAAAACAGCCATAAGGTTTCCTGCCATTTCCCATTTTCCGGAGGCATATGCGGCAGAGGCTTCCTCTGCTTCCCGCCGCATATGCTTCCTCTCTTCCGTTCCCTTCCCGTTTTCTCCCGCTTTCCCTTCCTGCCTTGCATTCTCTCCGGCTTTTTTCCGAAAACGGAACGTCCCGCAGCATGCCCTGACCGCCAGAGGCGGCAGAAGCCAGGCCAGCATACTGCAGGGATAAAGATATCTTGTCACGAAAAAAGGCCTGTATATCACAGATACCAGAATTCCTGTTCCGATCGTCCCTGCGCAGCTCAGGAGGATGGAAAAAAGCGTTTTATGATAAGGCGTGAAGGAACAACCATCCTGATATTTCCTCTCCCGCCATCCTGCCAGAAACAGACCGGAAAGCATAAGTGCCAGAAACAGAACCGTAAACCGAAAGGAAAAGGCCCCGCCGAACAGATAGCGAAGGCAGTTTCTGAAGGCCGGGATCTTCTGGATCCAATACTGTTCTTTTCTTTTGGCCATCTGCAGGAAAATCAGCCAGAACCACGGCAGATAGCAGACACCCGCGGTCAGAGCCGTACGGAATGCCTGCCGGAGGGCCAGCTGTTTTTCCTGTCCTTTTGGGGAGAGCATTGCCAGAAGCAGCAGAGAGAAATGCAGAAATGCCGCGGTGACAAGACAATAATAATGCGTATATGCCGCCATGAGAGTAAAGAAAAGAAAGGTTCTGTATGCTCTCTTTGTATGATCCCTGAAAATCCGGTAGAGCCAGTAGAGACTCAGCAGTAAAAGCAGCGCTCCCCAGGAATACATGCGGACTTCCACATGGAACCGGACCGCCGCGGGCGAAAAGCCCAGAAAAGTGAGGAAGATCCAGGTGGTTCCCCTGCCGAATTCTCTGTACAGGACCAGGACTGCAAACAGACAGGTAAGAAAAAAAGCCAGACAGGAAACCCCATGCAGTACCCATCCATGCTCCCCCAGAAGTGTTACAAAGGGCTTCAGGATCAGGTAGTACAGCGGCGGATGGACATCCTCCGCCGTTCCTTTTATGATATCCGGTATGCTTCCCCTGACAAGCAGGGCGGAAAATGCTTCGTCCCCCCAAAGATTATTATCGCATAGACGGGGCAGGCAGAGCATGAAGATTCCTGCACCATATAACGCTGTAAAGACCCTTGCCAGAACTTCCCCTGTATTTCCTTCTAAATTTGCCTTTATGCTCACTTTCGTTTCTTTTCCCGGATTTTTTTCCGTTTCATCTTTCCTGTTTTTTCTCCGGCGTTCTTCCGTTCCGATCTTCTCTGTTTTATGGCTGTTTTCCCGTTCATCGGTTTTTCCCATTCTTCCCCTTCTCCGTTTCTGCTTCTACCTTGTATAATAGTGCTGCATCTATATAATGTCATAGTATCACATGGTTACTGAAATTACCACTATTATTTAAAATAAAAGCAGGAGGATTATATTATGAAAGAAAGAAAAGAACTGAACATACAGATCGGAGAAAGGATCCGGAAGGCAAGAGAGACCGCCGGCCTTACCCAGGAGCGGTTATCAGATATGGTAGATGTTTCTGTCCAGTATATTTCGGACCTGGAAAGAGGAGTAGTAGGGACTTCCGTCCCGACAATGATCAGGCTCTGTGATTCCCTGAAGGTTTCCAGTGATTATATCCTGATGGGAAGAACCGAAAAACCGGGCGATCATTCTCTGAAGATGCCAGAAGAACCTGTCCTCGAAGAAGAAAACAGCCTGTACAGCGTTCTGCGGCGCCTTCGGTATCTCACCCCCAGACAGCAGGCCGTTGTGGAAAAGGCCGTTAACCTGATGATCGAAGCCTTCTCCCTTGGCATGGACTGAAAAGGAATATACCATCCCGCGGCCCGGGCATCGCTGACTTGCACCAACGGAGCCAGATCCGAATCCGGACAGGCATACAGGCTACATCTCTCCCAGAACCGCGCCAAGTACGCTGTCCATGTGATAGCGGATCAGCTTCAGTGCAGGAATATATTCCGGATATTCTTTTTCCGCCAGAGCAAAGAGAGGGTACACTCTTTCTATGGTATCTATGCCATACCGGACCATTTTCTCTTTCGAAAAGGCACCTGCCATGGTGGAGATATTATTACAGCGGTCCAGCAGCTTTACAAGCAGGGCGATCCTGTTGCCGGAGACGGCCTTATAGTATCTGTCCTTGCTCTCCTTGCTGATCCGGGCAGGATACCCTTCCCGGGTAAGGGTCTTCACAGCCTCCTTAACCTTATCGCCTGCCGGAAGCTCTTCCGGAGCCGCGCCGCAATCCTCACATACATCATGGAGAAGGGCCGCCGCCAATACTTCATCTTCCCTTATTCCCAGGCAGACTGCATGGAAGGCCGTCATCAAAGGATGGCAGTAATAGGGAAACTTTTCTTTTCCGGCCCGGAACTGGCCGCAATGCTTTTCCCTGGCATACGGAAGGGCAGCCAGCGTCTGCGTAAGCCCGTCTTTCCTTGCAAGACTTTCCAGCTCCTGATAAAGCTTTTCCATATCGCAGAAGTATGTATCCAAATAGGATTTCATCTGGGTTCTCCTTTTCTGCCGGTTGTTATGATGGCAGGGTGGTCTCGGAAACTGCGGACATTCATGAGGGAATCGTTTCTCCGGATCTGCCGGAGAGTTCCTGACAGCGCCTTCGAAGAATTAGGAACTGTCCATAAATAACCTTTACATCTGGCGCGTCTAAATCCGCCCAGGCTGCGTTTGACGTCATTCGTCGATGTTATTTTCTGACAGATCCTAAAAAAAGGAGGGCCGGACCTTTCGGTCCGGCTGAAGTATGAAAAAGAAAATTGGTTCAGGGATTCTGCGGGTGCCCTGGCCGCTGTCTATGTAAATGAAGAAGATTCAAAACTGTATGGATTCGATACAATTACTATACAGGAAATCTATGGCCGAAGTATGATTAAAATATAAAATAAATATGAACACTCCGCAAATAATTTCTGAATTCTTCCATTTTCATTATCCATAGTCAGCATTATGGCTGTTATTTCAGGATGTTCCCTGCCAATTTTCTTTCTCAGCGATTTTCCTCCTCCGGACATGTTTCTGGCGCATTGTAACCAGACGTTGTGGTGTGATATGAGGCAAAAAGATCTTTCAGCGAAATGATATCTTTTTACACTGGAATCATTTATAAATGACGATCGCCATACCTGCAGCAATATTATTGTAGATCGTCTCTGCCGCCTGATATGGAAGATTTACACAGCCATGCGAACCGTTGTATATGTAGATTTCTCCTCCGAAAGAACTCCGCCAGCTGGCGTCATGCAGTCCCTGTCCCTCGTAGAAGGGCATCCAGAACTGGACCTCCTGCCGGTATCCATCCTCCGCATTTTCCCCCACCAGGACAGACGGGCTCTCCTTATAGGCCAGGGGGAATACACCTGTTTTGGTCTCGGCGTTTCTGGAAACACTTCCGGAAACAAAGTCGCTTTCCACGATCAGGGCGCTTCTTACGTAGAACCAGAGATGCTGACGGGAAAGATTGACTTCCACATAAGTCCCGGCCAGATCATCGGCGCCTTCTCTGGCATAATAGAAGGGATTGTCATAGCTGTTGGTTTTATAATATACCGGTTCCCGGACGGCTTCTCCGCCGGAAAGAAGATCCTGCGTCAGCTGCCGGATTTCTTCCTCTTTATTGATGGTATAACCGTACTCGTTTTCTGATCCGCTGAAGGAAATATCCGTCCCTACGGAAGTATGGAAGGTCCGGGGAACATAGCGGGTATTATATCTCTCCTCCAGGCCCGTGACAAACTCATCCAGCTTCTCAGCACTGAGATATCCTTCCCCGTCCTCAAACAGGATCCAGTCTTTTACGGTATTCCAGTCCAGCGTTTCGGTCTGACTTCCGAACTGATAGATTACGGAGGAACGGCAGTACTGGTTGTAAACCGAACACTTCAGGTTCAGGTCCGGATCTGTGCTGGTGACGGCCGGGGGATAATAGCTCTGTGCGGGTATCTCCAGAGTCAGCGTCTGTTTCACCGGCTCTGTACCGATAAAGGCGTCCAGTTTCTCCCGTGCCAGCTGCCGGAAATCCTGTTCCGGGAATTCGTTTCCGCAGACCTCCGGAACGATGAAATATTCCCTGTTATCCTCATCATATTGCAGATATGCATCCCTGCTGAGTATCCTGGGGACAGAGAAGGACTCCGCGGAAAGCTTCTCTGTGAATACCTCTTCCTCGGACTGAAAGCTTAAAGGAATCCGGAAGGCACTGCCTGAAAGTATGCTGTTCAGCGTGGTGCCCAGGCCGTCCCTCTGCAGGTCAAAGGCTTTCTTTACGGAATTCGCCATTCCGGATACATCCAGGGTATAACCGAAATCGGAAAGACTTCCCGCAAGAACCTCTGTACCGTTCTCCACGATCCTTACTCCGCAGGAAGCAAAATCCTTCTCCATCTCCGAAAGAACTTCTGCCTGCGTAAATCCGGAAACATTTTTCCCATTGATCTTTGTCCTGCCCAGAAACGTGCTCCCTCTTTGCTGCATGATAATATACAGCACTCCTCCTGCCAGCGTAAGGATAATTACTGCAGTCAGGACAATGGCAAGAATTTTGAGCTGTCTTTTTTCATGATTCATAGCTTTGCCCCCCATTTTACATGTACTTCCTTCTCCCCTTCCCCTATTATAATACAAACGCCCCTTTTTTTCCACACCCTGCTTCAGAATCGGACAGGGGGACAGTCCTTTGTGCTCCCAAAAGGACCGTCCCCCTGTGTTCCTGTGTTTTATTTCTGATACAGTAAAGAAGCGAGTTCGGAATCCTTGTCCAGAATGATGGTATTGTTCCGTCCGGAGAGTGATTTTTTGAAGGCGTCCAGGGAGCGGATAAAATTATAGAAATCCGCTTTTTCTTCTGTATTGTATGCCTCCTGAAGGATCTTCATATACTCTGCTTCACCCTCTGCCTCCAGGATCTCTGCCTGCTTCTGGGCGTCTGCTTTCATCACCACCACATTCTTGTCCGTCTCATTGCGGATCTTCTGGGCCTCCGATTCACCCTGCGCCTTGTAGGACGCGGCGATATTATCCCGCTCCGAGATCATTCGGGCGTACACTGCTTCCTTATTGTCATCCGGCAGATCCAGCGATTTGATTTCCGCCGTGACTACCTCGATCCCATAGTCCCCGATGTCAGAATTCGCCTCGTCCGTCAGAAGCTGGGTAAGCCTTTCGCCTCTGGCCTCGATGATCTCATCCTGGCTCATGGAAGAGATGACATTTTTCTGGGCATTATAGACGGCTGCCTCGATCCGCTCCTCTGCCCGCAGATCTGAAGCTTCCAGGGTCCGGATATATTTTGTGGGATCCGATACATGCCACAGCACATAATTGTCCGCGATCATACTTTTCTTGTCCCGGGTGATCACATCCGAAAGCGGGACATCGTACAGCTTCAGGCTCTTGGAGATCAGCTGTACATTCTGTATAAAGGGAACCTTCCATTTCAGTCCCGGTTCTGATTCGATCTTCACGATCCTGCCGAACTGGCGCACTGCCGCATATTGATTGAGCGGCACGGTATACAGAGAGCCGGTAAATATCATGACGAGAAACAGGCACGCGATCACGATGAGGGTATTTCTGATAGTCTTCTTCATGACGCATCCTCCTTTCCACTGGCTGTGATCTGGGCGAAGCTTTCCACTGGATAAACTGTCTGCGTGCTTCCGTCACTGATGATGATCTTCGCATTCGGAAGGACTTCTTCCATGGTTTCATAAAACATACGCTGCTTTGTGATCAGAGGATTCAGCTTATACTGCTCATACATGGCGTTGAAACGGGCAACCTGCCCCTCTGCCTCTGCAATACGCGCCTGCTTTTTAGCCTCTGCGGTCTGAATGATCTTGTGTGCGCCGGCTTCGGCCGCGGGAATCTGCTCATTCTGATACTGCTTCGCGTTATTGATGGCAGTATCCTTTCCCTGCTTGGCTGTCTCCACGGCCTTGAAGGCACTGACGATCTGGGCAGTAGGAGGCTCTGCATCCTGGACAGTGATGTTTACGATCTGCAGGCCGATGTTCTCTTCTGTCAGGGCTTCCTGCATTTTCTTCTTTACCTCTGTCTGAATCTGGGATTTTCCAACGGTAATGGCATCATCCACGGTATAATCGATCACCGTAGAACGGATCGCGGCCATGGCCATGTTTTTCAGGATATTCTCCGGCTCTCTGGAGTTGTACAGGTAAGCTACCGGATCTGAAACCCGGTACTCCATGTAAAAATCGATATCGATGAGGTTAAAATCCGATGTGATCATGATACCCTCGGTATCTACCGTAAAGCTCTGTCCGTCATTGTTGACCACATACCCGATTCCTGTACCGTGGATGGTCGTATCCACCTTCTGCACCTTCTGCAGGAAGGGGATCTTGAAATACAGGCCGGCCGTATCGGTACGCACATGCTTTCCGAACATGGTCACGACAGCCGCTTCCTGCTCATCCACCCGGTAAAAGCTTCCCGAAACCACACTGAACACTACAATGGCCAGAACTACGGCAATTCCGGCCGAGATCTCCAGTTTTAACTTATTCTTTTTCCGGGGCTTTTTCGGAGGCTGGCCCGTCGGACCGGGATTGTTCATGGTAAAATTGATCTTGTCATCCATGGCTCTCTTCCTTTCTTCTTTTTATACTGGCAGACATTCCAGCTTTTCCAGCCGCATTTCCGGATTTGCCGTATAATGCGCGGCGTTCTGCAGTATCCTGCGGATATCCGGCTGGAAATAGGACCGGTAGGTTTCGTGCCCCGGCTGGAAATAGAAGACCTTTCCGTAGCCTCTGTTCCAGACACATCCGGACCGGAATACCTCTCCGCCGCCAAAGCCTCCGATGAAGACCAGCTCATCCGGCTTCGGAATGTCGAAGTATTCCCCATACATCTCTTCCTCTTCAAGAAAGATGCACTCCGGAACTCCCTTCGCGATGGGATGGGTGGGATTGCAGCACCAGAGACGTTCCGAATCCCCCTCACGCCAGCGCAGGGTACAGCTGGTTCCCAGCAGCTCGGCCATCGGTTTGCACATATGGGCGGAATGCAGGAAGATTACCCCCATCCCCTTCTGCACATGGTCCCGTACCCGACGGGCGATCTCATCGCTTACCTGGTCATGGGCAATATGGGCCCACCATACCAGCACGTCCGTATCCCGGAGAACCTCCTCGCTGAGCCCTTCCTCCTGCGTTTCCAGTGTCGCAGTATGGCATACCTTCAGGTCCTCACATTCCTCAAAGATCTTTTTCAGCGTATCGTGGATGGCACCGCCCTCATGGGCCCTGGCGATCTCCTCTGCCCGCTCCGCGCCCCATCGTACGGACTCCTCTCCCCAGTCCTTCTGAAAATCAAATTTCTTTGTTTTCAGCTGCTCCTGCACAAATTCATTGTAAATTGTAATCCTTATCATAACCTTACTCCATTCATTTTTCTGAAAACACCTGCCAATGCAGAACTCTGCGCCATTTCTGGATATTATAAAGCAAGTCCGCATGAATGACAATCCCCAAACTGTCCTCTGGCCGTTTTCATGGTGTCAAAGAAAAATGTTTCCATTTTCCGGGATTTGTGTTATGATAAGGCATGAAAAAATATTTATCAGGAAAGGTGATAAGATTATGGCACTTGTTACATCAACCGAAATGTTTAAAAAGGCCTATGAAGGCGGATACGCCATCGGCGCATTCAACGTGAACAACATGGAGATCGTGCAGGCTATCACAGAGGCCGCTGCAGAGCTCAAATCCCCGGTTATCCTGCAGGCATCCGCAGGAGCCAGAAAGTACGCAAACTCCATCTACCTTCTGAAACTGGTAGAAGCAGCTGCAGAACTTCATCCCGAGATCCCCATGGTTCTCCATCTGGATCACGGCGCAGATTTCGAAACCTGCAAATCCTGCATCGACGGCGGATTTACTTCTGTCATGATCGACTACTCCGGCCATTCCTTCGAGGAGAACATTGCAGAGTCCAAAAAGGTTGCCGAATATGCTCATGAAAGAGGCGTTGTTGTCGAGGCAGAGCTTGGAACTCTGGCCGGCATCGAGGATGCTGTCAGCGTAGATGCAGACAAAGCGATGTTCACAGATCCGGACCAGGTAGAAGAATTCGTTACCAAGACCGGCGTTGATTCTCTGGCAATCGCCATCGGAACCAGCCACGGCGCATACAAATTCAAACCCGGCACCGATCCCAAGCTTCGTCTGGATATCCTGGAAGAGGTTTCCAGAAGGCTTCCGGGCTTCCCGATCGTTCTTCACGGATCCTCCTCTGTTCCGCAGGAATATGTAAAGATCATCAACACCCACGGCGGCGCGCTGAAGGATGCCATCGGTATTCCGGAAGAGCAGCTTCGTCTTGCAGCAAAGGGTGCCGTATGCAAGATCAACATTGACTCCGACCTTCGTCTTGGCATGACCGCCGGTATCCGCGAGCACTTCATCGCTCATCCGGATCATTTTGATCCCCGTCAGTACCTCGGCGACGGCCGTAAGTATGTGAAGGATATCGTTGCCCACAAGATCGTTGAGGTCCTTGGCTCCGACGGAAAAGCCTGATCGGAAAACACGAAATAAACAGACAAAAGGCTGTGAAATACAGGAGAGCGTTCCTGTATTTCACAGCCTTTTTATTTCTCATTTTCATCACGCATCTGCCGGAACACCTGTATATATCATGCATTCAGGCGGTTCCGCATCAGATCCCGAAAAGATCGCTGTAGGCCTTCAGAGCGCCGTCGGTCTCGTGGGCGAGAACACGCTTTGCAAGAACCTTTCCGAGCTGTACGCCTTCCTGGTCGAAGCTGTTCAGATTCCAGAGGAAGCCCTGGAACATGATCTTGTTCTCATAATGGGAAAGAAGAGCTCCGATGGCTTTCGGCGTCAGCTGTCTGCCGACGATGATGCTGGAAGGTCTCTGGCCCGCGAAATATTTATTGCTGTTCTCGTCTTCCTTACCGCAGGCGAAGGCTACGATCTGGGCGACAACATTGGCGCAGAGCTTCTTCTGGCTGGTGCTTCCCTGGATGTCCACATCCACGCCGCACTGGCTTTCCTTAAAGCCGATAAACTGCAGCGGAACAATATCCGTCCCCTGATGGAGGAGCTGATAGAAGGAATGCTGGCCGTTGGTTCCGGGCTCGCCGAAAAGAAGCGGGCCGGTTACATAGGAAACGGGTTCGCCGAAACGGTTCACGGACTTTCCGTTGGATTCCATATCTGCCTGCTGCAGATGTGCCGGAAAGCGGGAAAGAGCCTGGGAATAGGGAAGAACAGCTGTGCTGGGATATCCCAGGATGTTCCTTTCATATACGCCAAGCAGTGCGTCCAGAAGCGCCGGATTCTTCAGGATATCCTTGTTGGTGGAAAGCTTATCCTCTGCCGCCGCTCCATCCAGGAAGGCCGCGAATACTTCCGGTCCGAAGGCCAGGGAGAGAACCGCGCCGCCTACTGCGGAAGTGGAGGAATATCTGCCGCCGATATAATCGTCCATGAAAAAGGCTGCCAGATATCCGCTGTTCTTCGCAAGCGGGGAAGTCTCGCTGGTGACCGCGATCATATGTCTGGACGCGTCAAGACCTGCCGCCTCGAGGGCGTTCTTCACGAAGGATTCATTGGT
>JAFOJB010000179.1 GCA_017420455.1 Blautia sp. | reverse complement strand
TACTCCTTTGCCAGGGCTGTCAGCATCTCCTTCAGTTCCTTATCAAGACCATCTTTCAGTACCTGCTTCCGGTACTTCGTGCACCATACGATATGGTATTGTAAACTATAGACATATCCTCTACCATATGTAAGATTATCACTTCTTATTACAAAAATGTTTTTTTCCATATTTCTATAATACCATATGCATGGGATAAATACAATGAATATTTCCAAAAGTTGATATAATTAAGCCTGCCTTACTCATGACTTAAGTCACAAGAATGCGGCAGGCAGTTTTTCAATTGTTACAGTTCATGGCCTCACTGGCCGGGGGCTGCATGTGTTTTCAGAGTGTCTGGCGTCCTGACGGACTGCAGAAGAGCCGACAGACGCCGAAAACACACCAGTCCCCAAACGATGAGGCCGGGGACAGCAACTTTCAATTTGTCAGAAATCTATCAGGAAAATACTGATTCCAACCTGTGTAAATGTCCCCTTCTGCTCCCTGTTCAGCACCTTTGCCGTCAGAAGCTTCCCCGCATCCATCAGCCTCGAAAACACAATGTTATCCCGCTCCGGCACATACCCCAGCTTCTGCTTTTTTTCATTGAGGACTCTGTGTTCAAAAAAAAACAGAACGCACACAGATTTCTCTGTGTGCATTCTGCCCTCTGTCGATCAGCATATGGATGCTGTCCTGTATGCTGCGGCATACGTATTATTCAGGTTGTTTCAGCGCCGGATCCTGTTTATTCCTGAGAAGCGAGCCACTCGTCAAACTGCTCCTGCTTTGCTGTCATGACATCTTCAAGTCCTGCTGCATAAAGCGCGTTGTTCATGGCTTCCAGTGTAGACTCCACATTCGCGGAACCGCAGGCACCGGTTTCCAGAGTCGCGCGGTAGGTCTCGTAAGCATTGGTCAGAGCCGTGATCTCGGTGGAATAATCGGTGCTGTCCCACATGAAGCCATAGGACTTGGGATAGTATGCCCAGTCATTATGATGCTTCAGAAGCTCCCAGTAATCTGCGTCCTTGGTGCCGTCATTCCATACGTAGGACTGGAACTGGTTGCCCAGGCACCATCCGCTGTTCTGATGATACTTATAATTCATGCCGTCCTCGCCGTCTACGAAGAAAGCAGTCCCGTCGTCCAGAAGCTGGTAGTTGACACCCTCGATTCCATACTGCCACAGGTTGTAGAGGTTCGGATCGCTGTACAGAGCGGCGATGAACTTGAAGGCCATCTCCGGATCCCTGGAATTGTAGGCAATACCGGTATCAAAGAAGGAAACATTCGTGGTGCAGATATAGCCGTCATCGGTAGGATTGAGATACAGAACATAGCACTCGCAGCCGTTGGCGGACTCTGCCTCGGAAAGGAAGCCCGGCTTGATCGCTGTCGCATAGGAGAAGGTATTTCCGGCCTTCATCATTGTCGCGGTTCCCTGCTGGTCTGTGGCTGCATCCGGATAAATGTATCCCTTGTCATACCAGTCTGCTGTCATGGTCACATAATTCTTATACTGCTCTGTCTCGAACATGTTGACGACCTGGGTTCCCTCTCTGTCGGCAAGCAGGTCCAGAACACCGAAGGAATCTACCATGGTGTCGAAGGCTGTGAAACGGTTATACTGGCTGGTGTTGTACAGGTACAGCGGATACATTTCCGGATGTGCTTCCTTCACAGCCGCAAAGATCTCTTCTGCCTCTGACCAGCGGATGGATTTGCCGGTATAGGTATCGCTGTTGGGAGCATCCAGGTTGTATTTCTCTGTCAGTCCCAGCTCGTCGCAGATGTCTGCTCTCATGCAGAGTCCGCCAAGCTCTACAGATTCCTTGTTTGCCGGGAAGCCGAACAGCACGCCGTTGGCATTTCCGACCCATGCGGTCTCTTCGCTGCCGAGAGCTTCAATGATCTTCTGGCCGTCCTCGGTATCCATGAATTCCGACATGTCATAGATACCGCCCATGTTGATCCAGCTGGGCGCATAGCTGAAGAAGATCGGGATGACATCCAGCTCGTCTCCGCCGGAGAGCATCAGCTGTGTGGTGGTCTGATAGTCTGCGAAGGAAAGGGGCAGGAATTCGACCTCCATCTGATAGTTTTCCACCATGTACTCATTGACTGCATCCTGGACAGCTGCTCTGGCTGCATCGTCCTGCTCGTAGAACTCGATGAACTCAAAGACAAGGTGATAAGGATTTTCGTTGGTATAGGTACCGTAGGATGTGGTGGTCTCTCCTGCCAGGACTCCCTGGGAAAGGCCGAGGGCCGCAGCTGCGGCAAGCATCATGACTGCCTGTCTTTTCATTTTTTTACCTCCTGAAATGATGAATAAAAGTGTGTAGGATTGATGGTTTCTGAGTTGCAGGTGGTTATTTATCCCTTAACGCCTCCCAGAGTAAGACCTTTGGTATAGTATTTCTGGAAGAACGGGAAGATCAGCATAATGGGCAGGATCGCCACAAAGGCAATGGCCATCTGGATGGCGGTGGACGGGATCGAAGCCGCCGCCGAGGTCACGTTGCTGTTGGAGCTGCTGGCCAGGTACTGGATATTGCTTACCATGGTGTTCAGAAGATTCTGGACGTTGTACATATCCTTGTTTCTGGTAATGTAATACAGTCCGTTGGTCCAGTCATTCCAGTAGGTAAGGCCTGCGAAGGTTCCCATGGTGACCAGGATCGGCTTTCCAAGAGGCAGGACAATCTTCCGGAAGATCTGGAACTGGGACGCTCCGTCGATTTCCGCCGCTTCATACAGCGCTTCCGGGATACTGGTCGTAAAATATGTCCGGATCATCATGACATTCCAGGCGCTCACCAGGAAATTGGGGAGGAGCTGGGCGAATATGGTATCCTTCACTCCCAGGGAGCTCCAGAGCAGGTAGGACGGTACGATACCGCCGTTGAACAGCATGGTGAAGAATACGAAAAAGTTCAGGATCTTTCTCCCCGGCAGGTTCCTTACGGACAGCGGATACGCCATCATGGCCGAAAGTCCTACGTTCAGCAATGTTCCTATGAGCGTGACCATGATACTCACCCCATAGGCCTTCAGGATCTTTCCGCCGGACTGGATGATATAGCTGTAAGCCGCGATGGAAAACTTTTTCGGCACATAGGAATAACCGTAGGCTACCAGGGTGTTTTCATCTGTTACAGACGACATGAACAAAAGCAGAAACGGCAGAATGATCAGGATCGTCCAGAGAATCATGACTCCATTGGAAAGGATCTGGTATTTTGAAAATCTCTTTTCTCTCATGTTTCATCCCTCCTCAGAACAAAGCGTTTTCTTTGCTGATCCTGCGGACCACAAGATTGGCGATGAGCACCAGGGCGAAGCCCACGACGGACTGGTAGAAGCCGGCCGCTGCCGACATTCCGATGTTGGACTGCTCCATGAGTCCCCGGTATACATAGGTGTCGATAACGTTGGTGGCAGAGAAGATCGCTCCGGAGTTTCTGGGTACCTGGTAGAAGAGACCGAAATCTGAATAGAAGATACGGCCGATGCTCATCAGGGTAAGGGTGATGATCGTGGGTACCAGCTCCGGCAGCGTGATGCTCTTAATCTGCTGCCATTTGGTGGCTCCGTCCAGGGAAGCGGCTTCATACAGTCCCTGATCTATGCCGTTGATGGCGGAAATATAGATCAGACAGCCATATCCCACGCCCTTCCAGGTGTTGGTAAAGATCAGGATAAAGGGCCAGTATTTCGGTTCCGCGTACCAGTTTACGGTATTCAGTCCCAGTGCGGGAAGAACGCTCTTGTTCAGGATACCGTTGGACTGGCTGCAGTAGGCAAATACGATGTAGCCAAGGATCACGGCGCTCATCAGGTAGGGGAACAGGATCGCGCTCTGATACACCTTCTTCATACGTTTGCTCAGGGCGTCGCAGATAAAGATGGCAAAGATAATTCCCAGAACGGTATTGATGATGATGAAGGCCACATTGTAAAGGATGGTATTCCGGGTGATGACAAAAGCGTCCGGCGTAGCGAACAGGAACTTGAAGTTTTTCAGTCCGATCCATTTGCTGCCCAGAAGGCCGTTTCTGACGTTGTACTGTTTGAAAGCTACGATCAGGCCTCCCATGGGAATGTAATTGTTGATCACGAGGTACAGGCCTCCCGGCAGAAACATAAGGTACAGGGGGAGGTACCGTTTAAACTTGCTTCCTTTTCCTTTCATGT
>JAFOJB010000017.1 GCA_017420455.1 Blautia sp. | reverse complement strand
TCCGCCTCCTTCGCTTCCCCCGGTCCGTTTACCACACAGCCCATCACTGCCACCTTGATGTCCAGAGGCATTCCCTGGACCATATCCTCCACCTGGTTCGCAAGACCGATCAGATCGATCTGCGTACGTCCGCAGGTAGGACAGGAAACGACCTCTATGCCTCCCTTCCGAAGGCCCAGAGTCTTCAGGATCCTCTTTGCCGATTTTACCTCCTCCAGAGGAGCGCCGGTCAGAGAAACCCTGATGGTATCCCCGATTCCCTGATAAAGGATAATGCCAAGCCCTACGGCGGATTTGATATTCCCGGAATACAGCGTCCCTGCCTCTGTGATCCCTACGTGAAGGGGGTGGTCCGTTTTCTCGGCGATCAGCTCATGGGCTCTGGCACACATGAGGACATCCGAAGATTTAATGCTGATCACCAGATGGTCATACCCCATATCTTCGATGATATGCACCTTGTCCAGGGCACTTTCGACCAGCCCTTCGGCGGTAACTCCATGGTACTTTTCCACCAGCTCCTTCTCCAGAGACCCGCTGTTTACGCCTACCCTGATGGGAAGGTTTCTTTCCTTCGCGGTATCTACCACTGCCCTGATCCGCTCGCGGCTTCCGATATTTCCGGGATTGATGCGGATCTTGTCCGCGCCGTTTTCCATGGCGGCGATGGCCAGACGGTAATCAAAATGAATATCCGCTACCAGCGGAATGTGAATCCTCTTTTTAATCTCCTTCAGGGCACTGGCAGCTTCCATTGTCGGCACCGCGCACCGGATGATGTCACAGCCGGCTTCCTCCAGGGAAAGGATCTGCTTTACGGTCGCATCCGCATCCTCCGTTTTTGTATTGGTCATGGACTGGATCAGGACAGGATTTCCTCCCCCGATACATCTGTTTCCGATCTTCACCACACGGGTATGATCTCTGTACATGCTCTCTATCTCTCCTCTTATTCCTGAGAATATACTGACAAAACTGTTCCACAGTCTTTCTGCAGCGGGTTCATCTATAAGCGAACTGCCGCACCAGAGCCCCGTGGAACCGTATACCGGTGATACAGATTCAGGGCTCTGAATGCGACAGCTGCATTTTTCCGCGTAAAATCCTTTTTACGCTTCATCCTTTGTTTAATTTACGATAGTCAGCGATGGATCTCCAGAAGCTTCGCCTTCAGTTCTGCTTCCATCTTCGCCATCTCCACCTCTGCTTCACGGCGTTTCTGTCTTCCTTCTTCCTGGATCTTCAGGACATCATCCAGCGTATTGATCAGATCCTGGTTGGTCTTCTTCAGGGTCTCGATATCCACCACGCCTCTCTCGGACTCTCTTGCCGTCTCGACGGACGCGGTATGGAGAGCCTCTGCGTTCTTCTGGAGAAGCTCATTGGTAAGATTCGTCACCTGCTGCTGTGCCTTGGCGGCCTCTGCGGAATGCTGGATGCCAAGGGCCAGAACCATCTGGCTCTTCCACAGCGGGATCGTATTCACGATGGTGGTCTGGATCTTCTCCACCATGTTGTTGTCGTTGCTCTGGATCAGGCGGATCTGGGGAGCGGTCTGCATGGCGATGGCCTTGGTAAGCTCCAGGTCATGAAGCTTCTTTTCGAACCGGTCGCACTTATCCGCCAGATCTCTTGCCGCCTGGGCATCCTCCGGAGCGCCTGTCTGTATCGCAAGATCCTGCAGTTCCTTCAGCTGGGTTTCCCGCACCTGCTGCAGCTTCTTCTTGCCGGCCAGCACATACATGGTCAGCTCTTTATAATAATTCAGGTTTTCCTCATACATCTTGTCCAGCATGGCGGAATCCTTGAGAAGACGGATCTGGTGCTCCTGCATGGCTTCGACGATCTTGTCCACGTTGGTTTCTGCCTTGGCGTAGCGGTTCTTCAGGTTTTCGATCTTGTTGACCTGCTTTTTGAAGAGGCCGAAGAAACCCTTCTCCTCCTCCAGGGCATCAAAATCCCTGAGCTCTCCTACCACTCCGGCAAGAAGGTTTCCTACCTCGCCAAGATCCTGGGTACGGACATTTTCCAGGGCGGCATCCGAGAAATCTGCCATTTTCTTCTGGGTTCCGGCACCATACTGAAGAATCTGGGCTGTATTCTCCACATCGATCTTCTGCGCGAAATCATCCACCAGCTTCTGCTCTTCCGGAGTCAGCGTCATCTCTGCAGCCTTGGGCATCGGTGCTGCTTCCTGGGCAAGCGCCTGACTGACCTGGGATGCCGCCTGCTGTGCCGCTGCGGCTACATCAGAAATGCTTTCCTTCACGGCTTCCTCTACCGCAGCTGTCTGCACTGCTGCCTGGGAAACGGCTCCGGCTGCCTGCGCGGCTGCCTGGGAAACGGCCTCGGCGGCGTTCTGTGTGGCAGCAGACGCTGTCTCTGTGATATCCGGCTCCAATGTCAGATTGAAAGTCGGCACCTTGCTCTCCATGTCCTTGAATTCTTCTCCCATAGCGATCCTTCTCCTTTTTTGTGAATATTAAGTTACCTGCGCGTGAAGCACAAAGCGCAAATTCAATGCCCTGAAAGTACCTGCGCGTGAAGGCTGGAAATCTCATCCTCTGTCAGGCCTTCCTGGGCAAGCAGCGTCTGCAGTACGGAAATATCCGTAGATACATCCAGGGCTGTATCATGAAATACGGAATCCAGCAGCTTTTCAAACGCGAGATTCAGGGTATCCAGAGTATCCTCGATCTCCTTCTTGGATTTCTGGATGGTCTCCCCCTGGATCGGCTGGCTGTCCATTTCCCTGTAGGCATTCAGCAGCTTGATGGTCATGGGCAGGTAATAATTCATGAGCTTTTTCAGATCCGCGGCAGACTCCGGATGCAGCATGGCGCTTTCGAAGATTTTCGCCACCACTTCCTCCATATGGGAGATCTTCCGCGATATTTCTTCGCCGGGAATGGCATCGTTGCATCTTCTGATCTCCTGCACGTATTCCCTTCCCTTTTCGATCATATCCTGCACTTCCGGGGTGAGGGTGGGCTTTTTGGCGTTCTCTATTGCCTGCTGTGCCTTCTGCTCCTCCCGCTGCTTCTGGATCTCCTGGTATTCCCGGTAGGCTGCGTCGCTGGTGATCAGCGTTTTTTCCTGGTCGTCCAGATGTCCCTCCAGGAACCACCTGTCGTCGATCATCTTTTTCAGTTCCTTCCTGACGACCTTGACCGGCTTTCTGGCAACCCTGGAGAGCTGTTCAATGTCACAGTAGGTACGGTCTCCAAGCTCCGAGACATATTTCTGGAACCGTTCGGCCTTTCCTACATATTTGCTGCCCACGACAGCCAGCAGGATCCCTGCCAGGAAAAAGATGGACATGACCCCGTTCCCGAAGGAGGAACGCATGGCGCCGCTGATGAGCAGCCCGATGCCGTTGCCGACGGCCAGCACCGCTCCTGCCGCCGCCAGAAGATACCCCTGTACCTTCTTTCCGATGCTTTTGATATATAGCTCCGGTTTCTTTTCCTGTTTCTTCTTTTCCTTCCGGAAGGATTCCGGAGGGGTATACCGGTAATTTTTGTACGCTTCTTTATTATGAGAATTCCCCGACCCTGTGAGAGTGCTTTTTAAAGCATCCGCCCCACTGTCGATGGCATTTTCAATGGCCTTTGAGATGGTCTCATTCAGCTTCTGATAATCCGAAGAGCTGATGGCTTTGTCTACGATCTCCTCAATGAATGAGCCAAAGTCTTCAAAATCCTTCTTCCCCATTTTGTATTAGCTCCTTTACAACCGTTTCTCCGGATTGTTCCAGAAATATTATAGCGAATACCCGGGGAAAATACAAGTGGATTGTTCTTCTGCAGCAGGAGAGC
>JAFOJB010000178.1 GCA_017420455.1 Blautia sp. | reverse complement strand
TCTTTGAGCCCTTCTGGAGAAAAGGAAACTGGGTGCTCATCGCTCTGTATATGATGTTCAATATCATGTTTTCCAAACTCTACGGAGGGCTGCGGGTAGGTTACCTGAAGAGAATGGAGATTTTCTATTCCCTTACCCTGGCTGCGATCTGTACCAATATCGTCGCTTATCTTGAGATTACCCTGATCCACCGGTGGTTTCTCCCGGCCGCTCCGATGATCGAAATGACCCTGGTGCAGATCGTGATGATCATAGCATGGGTATTCGGTACGCAGTTTTTATACAGGAAGCTGTATGGAGCCAGAAACCTCCTGGTCATTTACGGGGACAGGGATCCGGGCGATGTGATCGACAAAATGAACAACCGCAGGGACAAATACAATGTCAGCGCGAAGGTAAACATAGACCGCGGTGAAGCACAGATCCACCGCATCATGAAGGAATATGACGGCGTGATCATCTGGGATCTTCCCGCTCTGGAGAGAAACCGGTATCTGAAATACTGCTTCGCCCATTCCATCCGCTGCTACGTGAGCCCGAAGATCTCCGATATCATCCTGATCGGTTCGGAGCGGATCCATCTGTTCGATACGCCCCTGCTGCTTTCGCGGAATATGGGGCTTTCTGTCGAACAGCGCCTGGTCAAGCGGATCCTGGATATTGTTTTGTCGTTCCTGGGGATCCTGGTGCTTTCGCCCCTGATGATCCTGATCTCCCTGGCAGTAAAGCTCTGTGACAGAGGGCCGGTGTTCTACACCCAGGAGCGCCTCACCTACAAGGGAAAATCCTTTCCGATCATCAAGTTCCGGAGTATGTATGTGAATGCGGAGAAGGGCGGCGCCATGCTGGCCTCGAAGCATGACAGCAGGATCACTCCGGTCGGGCGGGTTCTGAGAAACCTGCATCTGGACGAGCTTCCGCAGCTTTTCAATGTTTTTCTGGGTCATATGTCCATCGTAGGACCAAGGCCCGAGCGGAAGGACATCATGCGGGAATATGAGAAGGAAATCCCGGAATTCTACTATCGCCTGAAGGTGAAGGCCGGCGTCACGGGGTACGCCCAGGTGTATGGGAAATACAATACGACGCCCTATGATAAGCTGAAGCTGGATCTGTTCTATATTGAGAACTATTCGCTGCTTCTGGACATAAAGCTTTTCTTCATGACCATCAAGATCTTTTTCCAGAAGGAGGTTTCTGAAGGAGTGCCCGACGAGCAGAAAAATGCCCTGAAGGATTCCATGCGGGAATGAAGCGCGAAAAAGAGGTAGAAAAATGAGCCAGATCATAAAAACCGCAAAAAAACTGATCAATATCACACCGGGGGTCAAAGCGACCTCCGTCTTTGTATATGAAAAACTATGCGCGTTAAGGTACCGGCTTGATGCCGCAGGCACAAGGCCGGACAGAAACATTGTCGTTTTCGAATCTTATCTGGGAAGAAAATATTCCTGCAGTCCCCGGGCCTTTTATGAGGCCATGCTCCGGGATGAACGGTACCGGAACCTGAAAAAGGTCTGGATGTTTACGGAGCCGGAAAAGTACAGGGAGCTGGCAGAGAAGGACCCCTCCACTGTTCTGGTGAAATACCAGTCGGCGGAGTACTACCGGTATTATGCCAGGGCAGGATATATCATCACCAATTATCATCTGGCTTCCGGGATCTTCAGGCGTCCGGGGCAGGTCTATGTACAGACCTGGCACGGCACTCCGCTGAAGAAGATCGGCTGTGATGTCCCGCGCTCTGCCGTCGGGGAAAAGGAACAGAAAAGAATGCTGGAAAAATATACGCAGGAGGGAAAGCAGATCGATTACATGCCCTCCCCCTCCCCCTTTTACTCCAGGACAGTAAAGCAGGCTTTCCGCCTGGGAAAACAGGCAAGGCTTCTGGAATACGGGTATCCCAGAAATGACGACCTTTTTACGGATATACAAAAGAAAGCGGAAGCGGTCAGGAATAAGCTGGGGCTTCCGGAAGGAAAAAAGGTGATCCTTTACGCGCCTACCTGGCGTCAGGCGGACCACGTGGCCGGGGAAGGCTATGTCTGGAAACCGGGGCTGGATTTTGACTGCCTGCAGAAGAGTCTTTCGGCGGATGCGGTGGTCCTGTTCCGGACGCATTATTTTATCCGGGAAAGCCTGGACTTTTCCCGTTATGAAGGGTTCCTCTACGATGTCTCGGACTACGATGAGATCAACGATCTGTACATTGTTTCGGACCTTCTGGTCACCGATTATTCCAGCGTGTTTTTTGATTACGCGAATCTCTGGCGCCCGATCCTTTTCTATATGTACGATTTCGAAGAATACCGCAGCGAGATGGACGATTTCTATTTCGGCATAGAAAAGCTGCCGGGCCCCATCATCCGGGAGAGAAAGGATATCTCCGGAGAGATCCGGTCGCTTCTGGAGAATTTTGAACCGGACCGGGCCTACAGGGAATTCAATGAGGAGTTTAATCCCTGCCAGGAGCCTTCGGCCGGGAGAATGCTGGAGGAGATTTTCCATGGGATTTAAGTCGCTTTTTAAGAATACCTGGTATGTGTACTGCGGCAAGAAAGAGATCGATCCGCATCTGATCCTGATCGACACCGTGAACCGGGGAGATCTGGGGGGAAATCTGTACCGGATCCTGCTGGAGCTGCTGAAACCGGCATATCAGGATTATAAGATCTGTATCGCCTGCGAGGAAAGGGTCCGGGAGAGGGCACTGCGGTATCTGAAGGGAGAAAGAAATCTCCGAAGCCTGACCGGGGAGGAGGATTTTTCGGAGGAGCGGGTGTTCTTTGTGACGCCGGGCTCCTTCCGGTATTTTACAATGACGGCAGCGGCAGGCGTCATCTTTATGGATGTCTCCGGAACCCGGAGGTTCCTCAGGCGTCCCGGGCAGATCCTGGTGAATACCTGGCATGGCACGCCTCTGAAACGGATGGGGAAGGATATTCCTTCCGGAAAGCATCTGATCGGAAACATCCAGAGAAACCTGTTCATGTGCGACTACCTTTGCCTTCCGAATCTTTATACGGAGGAAATTTTCCGGGATGCCTATGAACTGCGGGGGCTGTTTCAGGGAACCTATGTAAGGGCAGGATACCCCAGGAACCAGGTGTTCTTCGACAAAAAGAGGCAGGAAATCGTCCGGGACCTGCTGCAGAAGGCAGAAGGCGGGGAAAAGGAAGGAAACAGGACCAGGCTGCAGAAGGCAGAAGGCGGGGAAAAGGAAGAAAGCAGGACAGAGCTGCACAGGCACGGCGGCGAAGAAGCGGGAAGAAACGGACGGATCTATGTTTATATGCCTACCTGGAGAGGCAGCGGGAACGGAAAGCAGATGTCTCTGGAGGATAAGAAAGCCCAGGCGGACAGGCTTCTTGGGTATCTGCGGGAGATGGACGCGCTGCTGGAGAAAGACGAGGTTCTCTATATCAGGCTCCATCCTTTCGTAGGCCAGATGATCTCCTGCGATGCGTTTCTGCATATCCGGGAATTTCCGGCGGAGCTGGAGCCCTACGAGGTGCTTGCAGCGGCGGATTGTCTGGTCACCGATTATTCCAGCGTATTCTATGATTACGCCAACAAGGAAGACGGAAAGATCGTCCTGTTTTTATATGGAAGGGAAGAATACTCAGGAGAACGGGATATCTACGGAAAGATCGGAGACCTTCCCTTCCCGGCGGCAGAAAACGTTCCGGAACTGATTTGCAGGATGAGAGAACCGAAGTCCTGTGACGACAGGTCGTTTCGCGGCACGTACTGTGCCTTTGACGGTCCCTCCAGCGCGGAAAAGATCGTAAAGCTTTCTCTTATGCGTTCCGGAACGGGAAACCGGAAGCTTTCCAGAGACGAAATCCGGCAGGCGGCAAAGGACGGGGGCTTCGATGTCGGCTGGGAGGATACCGGCGGAGAAAAGATCCTCTTTTACCTGGGCGGGCTGAAAAAGAACGGCATGACTGCTTCGTTCCTGAACCTGATGGACACTTTGTTAAAAAGCCAGGCGGAGATCGGAAGGAAGG
>JAFOJB010000177.1 GCA_017420455.1 Blautia sp. | reverse complement strand
GTCATTCGTCGATGCCCGCATCGACTCATTCCTCCGCCTTGCCTGAACGAATTTATCCTGCGCCATCTGTAAAGGTTATTTCTGTACAGTTCCTAAGCCAGGGAATCCAGCAGGCTGCAGATCTGGGTGATGGAATCCAGAGTCTGGGCGTTTTCCATGGCGCTGGTATATTTCTGCCTGGTCTCATACAGCTGATGGATGGTCTGAAGCAGCACGTCCTCTGTGATGGCTTCCTCCTCCAGAACCATGGAGAAGCCCTGCTTTTCGAAGGAGCGGGCGTTCAGGATCTGGTCGCCCCTGCTGGCGCTGGCAGAGAGAGGAATCAGGAGGTTGGGCTTTTTCAGGGCTTTCAGCTCACAGATGGCGTTGGCCCCGGCCCGGGAGATGACGAGATCTGCCAGGGCAAAAAGGTCCGGGAGCTCCTCCTGGATATATTCATACTGTACATAGCCGGGGGTCCCCTTCAGGGAATCGTCGGTTTTTCCTTTTCCGCAAAGATGGACAACCTGAAAATCCGGGAGAAGTTTCGGGAGGATCCTGCGGACGTTTTCATTTACAGAAGCAGCGCCAAGACTTCCTCCGATGACCAGGATTACCGGAAGGCGGTCGTGAAAACCGCAGAAGGCGCGTCCCTTCTCCTTGTCTCCCGAAAGCAGCTCCTTCCGGATGGGCGTCCCGGTAAGGAGGGCCTTGCCAGCCGGAAGATTTTTCAGCGTTTCCGGAAAATTGCAGCAGATTTTGCGGGCGTGGTTCAGGCAAAGCCTGTTGGCAAGCCCGGGCGTCATATCGGATTCATGGATCACCGAAGGGATCTTCAGCCGGTCTGCGGCGATGACGACAGGGACAGACACGAAACCGCCCTTGGAAAAGACTACGTCGGGCCTCTCCTTTTTCAGGATGGATTTGGCTTCCTCAAAGCCTTTAAGGACCCGGAAGGGATCCGAAAAATTCTTTAAATCGAAATAACGGCGGAGCTTCCCGGAGGAAATTCCGTAATAACGGATTCCCTGGTCTCCGATCAGCTTTTTTTCTATTCCTTCATAGGAACCGATATAGAGAACCTCATATCCCCTTCTCTGCAGCTCGGGCAGCAGGGCGATATTCGGAGTTACGTGTCCGGCGGTTCCTCCGCCGGTCAGCAGGATCTTTTTCATGTGAAGCCTCCATGGTTGTAAAGGGTTGTAAAGCTGCTGTCCGGACCCCGGCCGGCGAGGTTCTGGGCAGCAGCGCTGCATGTATTGTATGTATTTATCAGAAACGGCAGGAATATCTGCCGTTCCTGTAAGCCTTCGCCTTATAATTGTGAACCAATAAAAAAGAATTGTCAAGAAAAGAAAAAAGACTGTAAAAACCCGGGTCGGTAATGTATACTGAAGTTATGTAACCTGGTTTATATCCTTTGTCCTGCGAGTAGGAGGGAGGTTTTTTTATGAAGCTTATGTTTCTTGGCGCCACCCATGAGGTGACAGGAAGCTGTTATTACCTGGAAGCCTGCGGGAAAAAATTTATTGTAGATTACGGAATGGAGCAGGGACCGGATTATTATGTGAACAAAGGGCTGCCTGTCCCGGCAGAGGAGCTGGACTTCGTGCTGCTTACCCATGCCCACATCGACCATTCCGGAAACCTGCCGATCCTTTACGCGAAGGGGTTCCGGGGTCCTGTCTACTGTACAAAAGCAACGCAGAATCTGTGCGACATCATGCTGCGTGACAGCGCGCACATTCAGGAATTCGAGGCAGAATGGCGCAACCGTAAAGGAAAACGTCAGGGAAAAGAAGAATATGTTCCTGTCTATACCATGAAGGACGCCGAAGGTCTGCTGAAACAGACGGCAGGCTGTGATTACAACAGGAAAACAGAGATCGCGCCGGGGATCCAGGTGCGGTTTGTGGATGCAGGCCATCTTCTGGGCTCCGCCAGTATCGAGATCTGGCTTACGGAGGATGGAACAGAGAAAAAGATCGTTTTTTCCGGAGATATCGGAAATACAGACCAGCCCCTGATCAGGGATCCGCAGTATATTGAAGAAGCAGATTATGTGGTGATGGAATCCACCTACGGAGACAGGAGCCATGGGGAAAAGCCGGATTATGCCAGCATGCTCGCCGAGGTCATTCAGAGGACCTTTGACCGGGGAGGCAATCTGGTGATCCCCTCCTTTGCGGTGGGCAGGACCCAGGAGATGCTGTATTTTATCCGTCAGATCAAGGCGGATGGTCTTGTCCACGGCCACGATGGCTTCAAGGTCTATGTGGACAGTCCCCTTGCCAACGAAGCCACCACGATCTTCACAGAGCACCAGTACGACTGCTTTGACGAGGAGGCGGAGGAGCTTCTGAAGAAAGGAATTAATCCGCTTTCCTTCCGGGGACTGCGTACCTCCATCACCAGCGATGATTCAAAGGCGATCAATGCAGATGAAGAGCCGAAGGTGATCATTTCCGCCAGCGGCATGTGCGATGCCGGCCGGATCAAGCATCATCTGAAGCACAATCTCTGGGATGCGAAAAATACCGTTCTTTTTGTAGGATATCAGGCGATCGGAACCGTTGGCAGATCCCTGATCGAGGGGGCGGAGGAAATAAAGCTCTTCGGAGAGAGCATCCATGTAGCGGCAGAGATCCTTCAGATGCCGGGAATCTCCGGCCATGCGGATGTAAACGGGCTTTTCGACTGGATCAGGGCTTATAAGAAGAAACCGGAGAGGGTTTTTGTAACGCATGGAGAGGATTCCGTGACAGAGCTTTTTGCCGGGCGGCTGCGGGATGAGCTTTCCCTCAATGCTGCGGCACCGTTCTCCGGCACGGTGTTCGATCTGGCGGCAAATGTCTATATTGAGGAAGCATCTCCGGTCCTGGTCGAGAAGAAGGCAGGTTCCCAGAAGGCCGGAAAGGCAAAACAGACCTTCCAGAAGCTTCTTGCGGCCGGCGAGCGCCTGCTGCAGGTGATACGGAGAAACGAGGGCGGGGCCAACAAGGATCTGGACCGTTTTGCCCGGGAGGTACAGTCTCTCTGCGACCGCTGGGACAGGAAGGAATAGCGGCATGACATTAGCAGAATATCTGGAGCTGCAGATAGACGAAAATCTGATCCTTGCGGTGCTGAGCTCCAGGAAGAACAAGGACGCCCCGGAAAAGGTAAAGATCCACCCTGTCATGATAAAGGGGCAGGTGATGTATCAGGCGGAAAGCTATGCGGGGACACAGGTATTTCATCAGAACCTGGACAGGCCGGAGCTGGAAGCCTTCCTCACGGAAATGCTGCAGACCTCCTTCGGCCAGCTCCAGTGCCAGGGAAGGGAGGTTTCCGGCACGGTACTCTCCGGGAAAAAGGGAAACCTTTCCATCAGAATGCGCAGAATGCGGGAAAAAAAAGAAGCTTCGAAAAGCCGGGAGCCTGCCAGGATCGCTCCGCATAACCGGGTGAAGAAATACCTGCTGCAGGAGGGAATTCCGGTTCCCTTTCTGATCGATCTCGGCGTGATGACGGAGGAGGGGAAGGTCGTCGCCAGAATGTACGACAAGTTCCGGCAGATCAACCGGTTCCTGGAGTTCATTGAGGACATTCTGCCGAAGCTTCCGAAGGACAGAGAGGTCACCATTCTGGACTTCGGCTGCGGGAAATCCTATCTTTCCTTCGCCATGTACTATTTTCTCAGGGAACTCAGAGGCTATGATGTCCGCATCATCGGCCTGGATCTGAAAGAGGATGTGATCCGCCGCTGCGCCGCTCTGGCGGAAAAATACGGGTATGAAAAGCTGTCCTTTACCACAGGGGATGTGGCAGACTACCGGGGAGTGTCCTCCATAGACATGATGGTCACGCTTCATGCCTGCGATACGGCCACCGACTATGCCCTGGCCCGGGCGGTTCAATGGGGCGCTGGTGTCATACTCTCCGTTCCCTGCTGTCAGCACGAGGTGAACCGGCAGATCAGAAACGATCTTCTCTCTCCCCTGCTGGAGTATGGGATCCTGAAGGAGAGGATGTCTGCCCTGATCACGGACGGGGTCCGCGCTGAGCTTCTTTGCGCCATGGGCTATGATACACAGATACTGGAATTTATTGACATGGAGCATACTCCCAAAAATCTGATGATCCGCGCTGTTCATACCGGAAAGAAAAAGGATCCGGAGGCAGTGGAGCGGATCCTGCGGGAGTTTCATATAAATCCTTCTTTATACCGCCTGTTTTATGAGGAAAGCAAAGCTTCCCCCGGCAGCCGGCAGGACCGGGAGCAGGGAGAACAGCTGTCTGTGGACTGCGGCAGCTCCATATCTGAAGAGCGTTCAGTGAAAACCTGCGGCCCGGGGCGGTAAAAAGGACGGACAGGAGATACGAATGAAAAAATTTCTGAAGAGATTCCTGCTTCTGCTGATGGTTTATCTGGTCAGCGTTTCAGGAACGGCACTTCTTCTAAACAGTGAAACGACAGACGACCGCTCTGATATGAATGACCCGGTGCTGCCGGAGGTGATGATCAGGATCGGGAGCGAAATGGCCAACGTGATGTACGGCTACCGGACCAGGATGCAGGCGGATTTTACCAGAGACAGCGTAACGCCCCTGGATACCTCCCGTTCCCTTACACTGGTGATCAATCCCTATGACACGGCGGTCTCCAGTCTTTCCTATGAGATCCGGACCTCCGATGGAAACAAGGTCCTGGAGAACCGGAAGATCAAGAACCTGAAAAAGGAGGATGCGTACCTGACGGCTTCGGTCCGGGTGGAAAGCGCCCTCCGGATGAGCCAGGAATATTCCCTGCAGATCACGCTGGATACGGAAAAGGGCGAGGTTTACTACTATACCCGGGTCATTTCCAGGTCAAAGCTGAACACAGAACAGTATGTCAGCTTTGTCAGAAGCTTTTATGAGAAATGCATGGACAAGACCACGTCCGCGGATCTTGCCAGTTATATGGAGCCGGATACGGTGATCCTCACGACGAACTATGCCAATATTTCGATCCATTCCTCCCTGGCGCAGGTTAGCTGGGGAAGCATGAAGCCCAAGCTTGTCCGCAAGGGGATTCCGGTGATCAAGGATATCAACGAGACTACGGCCAGCATTACCATCGAATATCAGATATCCGCCAGGGATACTCTGGGAAACACGGAGTATTATAATGTGACGGATTTCTACCGGATGAAATATACCGATACCAGAATACTTCTCCTGGATCTGAAAAGAAGCGCAAAACAGATCTTTATGCCGGACAGAGCCAACATCAGGGAGGAGGGGCTCCTGCTGGGAATCCGGAGCAGGGACGTCACCTACATGCTGAACGACGATATCAGCGTGATGGCCTTCGAGCAGGAGGGAGATCTGTGGAGTTATCAGCCCTCGGACGGAAAGATGGTCCGCATTTTCAGCTTCCGGAGGGATACTGGAAGCGATGCCAGGGATAACCGGGTGGAGCATGACATCAAGATCATAAGGGTCTCTGCCGAGGGAGACGTGGATTTTGTCGTATCCGGATATATGAACCGGGGAATCCATGAAGGCTACAGCGGAATCTGCGCCTATCATTATGGTAGCGATCAGAACGTGGT
>JAFOJB010000176.1 GCA_017420455.1 Blautia sp. | reverse complement strand
CTGTGTACAGTACCTCAGCCATCTTTCCGGTCATTGACAGACATAAGGAAGTTTTCGAAATCCTTCTGGGCGGTTGAGGGATTCTGATCGATGGCCTTCAGCAGGTAAAAGGACCGGGGGAAGGCAGTGGGGAGAGGAAGGGTGAGGATCTGTCCGGAGGAAGCCATATCCTTCACGCAAAGGCTGGACAGAACAGAAATCCCCAGTCCGTCCGCGATCATTTTTTTGATGGCCTCCAGGTCGTTGCTGCGGGCGATCACATGCATGTTTTCGGGATCCAGATGGTTTTCGGACAGGAAACGGTTCATGGCCTTCAGTGTCCCGGAACCTTCCTCCCGCAATATGACAGGTTCTTCTGCAAGAAAGAGCAGAGGGTCCGTCCTGTTCAGTTTCTTCAGATAATAAGGTGCCGCCGGCAGGGCAAGGACCAGGGTATCGGAATAGAAGGGAAAGCAGAGACATCTGGGGTCTTTGCTTTTTTTTCCGATCAGGCCCAGATCCACGATTCCGTCCAGTACCATATTTTCCACCTGGTCGCTGTCACTCTGCCGGATCGAGAAAAAAACATCGGGATACTGTTTCCGGAATTCCGTGAGGACAGCCGGCAGGAGATAGCCGGAAGGAATGGTAGAGGCTCCCAGGCTGATCGTCTGACATTCATGCTTCCTGATCTTTAAAAGAGCTGTTTCACGAAGTTCCAGGATTCTCTGGGCATAGGGATAGAGCAGATTCCCCGCTTCCGTCAGGGAGACGACGCGCTTGCTGCGCAGGAACAAAGAACATTCCAGCTCCTGCTCCAGGGCTTTAATATGGACACTGATCGTAGGCTGCGTCAGATACAGGCGGCGCGCCGCCTCCGAAAAGCTTCTGGTCTCTGCCGCTGCCACAAAAGCCTCCAGCTGTTTTATTTCCAAATCGATCACCTCTTCCGGTCTGTGCCCTGGCACGATCCATCTGTATTGTTAACGGTGTTGTCCTTCCTGCTGCCATCTCCGCACTTCATGCTCTGTCCCCTGAAATCGATGCCCGGAAAAGAACCGGCGCGGGAAACGATTTCCCGAAGCGCTTCGACACTGGCGTCGACCTCTTCTTCTGTATTGAAATATCCAAAGGAAAAACGGATGGTCCCTTCCGGGAAGGTTCCCAGGGTTTTGTGGGCGGAAGGCGCGCAGTGGAGCCCTACCCGCACAAGAATCCCATATTCTTCATCCAGCAGCCGGGCAGCTGCTGCCTGGTCCATCCCATGGATCTGCAGGGAGACTACCGGCATATACAGATCAGGGCTATCCTTTGGATGTCCGATCACATGGACAGAAGAAATCTGCCGGATCTTTGCCAGAAAGCGTGTCGCCAGAGCCGTCTCTTTTTCATGGATCCTGTCCTGCCCTGTTTCCTTCAGCCAGGAAAGGGCGGCGTGAAGGCCATAGATTCCGGGCAGGTTTAAGGTACCGGGTTCGAAGCGGTCCGGAAAAACAGAGGGCAGCTCTTCTGTATGGGAGAAAGAGCCGGTGCCGCCAGACAGCAGCACGGAGAGTTCATCAGCAAGCCGGTTTGAGAGGAGAAAGCCTCCAGTGCCCTGCGGGCCCATCAGCCCTTTATGCCCGGTAAAGGCGAGGCCGTCGATGTGCATTGCTTCCATATCGAGAGGGATGCTCCCTGCGGTCTGGGCGGAATCCACGAGGAAATAAAGCCCCTTTTTCCGGCAGAAGTCACCGATTTCCAGAAGAGGAAGCACGATCCCGTTCACATTGGAGGCGTGGGTGACGATGACTGCCTTTGTGGCAGGAGTACACAAAGAGGAAAGGGCAGAAAGGTCCGGGTATCCGCAGGGTGCGCAGGGAATCCGGCTGAAGGAGACCCCTTCCTTTTCCAGCTGCCGGAGCGGCCGCATGACCGCATTGTGTTCCATGGAGGAAACCAGGACATGGTCTTTGGGATGAAGCAGTCCTTTAAGAAGAATATTCAGGGCATAGGTGATATTGAGCGTAAAGACGACCTTTCCCGCATCGCTTCCATGAAAGAGTTCGCACAGAAGCTGCCGGGTCTCAAATACGATATCCTCCGCGTCATAGGCCGCTGTGTAGGAACCCCGGTTGATGTTGCAGCCGGTTTTTGTCATGTAGGAAAAGACAGCCTGCGGGACACATGGCGGCTTGGGAAACGAGGTGGCAGCCTGGTCCAGGCAGATGGTTTCAGAAGAAGAGGAAGAAACAGACATAAGAATCCTTTCCCAGAAGCCCTTATCCGGAAAATATAGAGCTCCTGTTATTGTTATCGGAAAAATCTGAAATAAAAGTTCCTGCAGTCGGGGAGCAGACAAACGCCGATCGCACATCTCTGTCTTTTTGCCATAGATAGAAAATATCTATGGTAATCATATAAAATTTCAATAATAAAATAACATACTTTCTTCTGAAATGCTATAATGATAAATGAAATCACTTTTTGATTTACAGGGAGGGAGATAGTATGGATATCAAAAAGGAAAGAATCATGATCCTGGCGGCAGGGCTGGTGATCGGGGTGATCGCAGTCGTACTGGTGCTGGCCGGAAATCCCGCGAATATGGGCTTCTGTATCGCCTGCTTCATCCGGGATACGGCAGGTGGGCTGGGGCTCCATCGGGCTGAGGCCGTGCAGTATATCCGGCCGGAGATCATCGGCATCGTGCTTGGGGCGATGGCCCTTTCTCTGGGAAGAAAGGAATTCTCTGTCAGAGGCGGCTCCTCTGTCATGACAAGGTTTATCCTGGGCTTTTTTGTGATGGTCGGGTGCCTTATGTTTCTTGGCTGCCCCTTCCGGATGATCCTTCGGATCGGCGGAGGCGACGGCAACGCTCTTCTGGGACTGGCAGGCTTTGTCTGCGGGATTCTCTGCGGTGTGCTCTTTCTCAGCAAGGGCTACAGCCTGAAGCGTACCTATCGGCAGCCCCTGTCAGAAGGACTGGTGTTCCCGGCAGTTCAGGCGGCATTCCTGGTCCTTCTGGTCATGGCTCCTGCCTTTCTCTTCTTTACGGCGGCAGATGGAGGACCTGGCGGAAAGCATGCGCCGATGCTCCTTTCACTGGCAGCAGGCCTCATTGTGGGCGGCCTTGCCCAGTATACCAGGCTTTGCATGGTTGGCGGCATCCGCGACCTGGTGCTCTTCAGAGAGCCGAAGCTGATCATCGGCTTCGCGGCGATCCTGGCGGCAGCATTCCTCGGAAACCTGGTCACAGGGAATTTCCATCCGGGCTTTGCGGGACAGGCGGTGGCCCATACCGACGGTCTCTGGAATTTCCTGGGAATGCTTCTGGTGGGCTATGGCTGCGCGCTGCTGGGCGGCTGTCCTCTTCGGCAGCTGGTCATGGCAGGAGAAGGAAATACAGATTCTGCAGTTACGGCGCTGGGGCTTCTGACAGGCAGCGCGTTCTGCCATAATTTCGGCCTGGCTTCTTCCGGAGCCGGTCCCACGGAAAACGGAAAGATCGCGGTGGTGATCGGAATTGTTGTGGTCACCGTGATCGCTTTGATGAATACCAGAAAAGAAAACAAGTGACGATACGACGATCATGTATGTCAGCAGATCCTTACCATCGCTGACTGACAACAACGCAGTCAGATTTGGATTTGGGCAAGTAGAATTCGGAAGTTATTTGTGTACAGTGCCTATGAACATAGGAGACAAGTGTGTCGTCTGAAGCCGGTGATATGCCGGTTCAGACGAAATACACGTCTGAGAGGAGAAGAGATATGATAGATGCCAGAGGACGTTCCTGCCCGGAACCGGTGATCATGATCCGGGAAGCGATGAAAACAAAGGAAGAGGCGTATGAGATGCTGGTGGATTCCCGCGTGTGCGTGGAAAATGTGACCCGCTACGCGTCCCACGAGGGATACCACGTGACGGTGACGGAGCGGCAGGATGATTTCCTGCTGAACATAAAGAAGTGAGATCCTATATTGCCACCTTCTATTCTCATTTTGGAGCTGTAAGATTCCGAAGAGAATGCCTGGCCAGGGGAAATCCCGCGAAGATGATGCCGGTTCCCAGAGCCTTAAGCTCCTCCTGCGGGACCTGTGTCGCCTTTGAGGCCGAGGAGGCAGAGACGGAGGATCCCTATGGAGAAATAGAACAGATCGTGGAAATAGCGGATGGAAAATACATTCCCATTTATAAAGCAGAGAATCTGTAGTAACGGAGCATGGAGGAAAATATGGAGGATGTGAAACTTACAAAACTGGCTTCCTGTGCGGGATGCGGGGCAAAGGTAGGAGCCGGGATGCTTTCCCGGCTGCTTAAGGGCCTTCCGGTCAGGAAAGATGAGCGCCTTCTGGTGGGCTATGACAAAAGCGATGATGCGGCGGTCTACCAGATCGACGAAAATACTGCCATGATCTGTACGCTGGATTTCTTTCCTCCCATTGCGGACGACCCGGAGCTTTTCGGGCAGATTGCGGCGGCCAACGCCCTGAGCGATGTCTACGCCATGGGCGGTGAGCCGAAGGTGGCGCTGAATATCATGACGGTGACCAAAGAGATGAGCCGTGAGACGATTCACGGGATCCTCCGGGGCGGCTATGAAAAGGTATTTGAGGCGGGAGCGGTGATCGCGGGTGGTCATACCATAGAAGACACGGAACCAAAGTATGGCCTTTCTGTTACGGGCTTCTGCCATCCCTCCCGAATCCTCACCAACTCCGCCGCAAAGCCGGGAGATATCCTGATCCTCACAAAGCCTCTGGGAATCGGGATCCTGACTACTGCCGCGAAGGCGGATCTGATAGGGCAGGATGTGAAGGACAGGATCTTTGCCCAGATGACGACACTGAACAAAAGGGCCAGAGATATCATGACTCTTTACCCGGTCCACAGCTGCACCGATGTGACAGGCTTTTCCCTGCTGGGCCACAGTTATGAGATGGCGGGAGGAAGCGGCGCCGCCATCCATATCCTGACAGATCAGATCCGATATCATGAAGAGGCGCTGGAAATGGCGTCCATGGGAATGGTTCCCGCGGGAGCCTACCGGAACCGGGATTATGTAGAGGGACATCTGACGAAGAAAAAGGAGATTCCTCTGGCGCTGGAGGATATCCTGTTCGATCCGCAGACCTCCGGCGGTCTTCTGATCGCTGTTCCGGAGAAAGAGGGAGAAGCTTTATACAGACAGCTTTCCGATGACATGCCGGGAGTTTCCCTGGCAGGATATGTATCCGAAGGAGAAGGGCTGATCCTGGAATGAACCGGGATCAGCCTTCTTTTCTGCTTTCGGCGCTGGCAGCGTCTTCCTCTTTTTTCAGAAGGCAGGGTCCCACGTGCTTCTGCAGAGCCTCGAAGGTTTCGGGACTTAAGTCATGCTCGACCTTGCAGGCATCCTCGTGGGCCTGCGCGGGACTGACGCCCAGAAAAGTGAAGAAGTCTGTCAGGACACGGTGCCGGGTATAGATTTTGGTAGCGACAGCCATGCCCTTTTCTGTCAGGAAGATCATGGAAGCGTGATCCATATAAATATATCCATCCTCTTTCAGCCGTTTCGTGGAATAGGACACGCTTGGCTTTGTGATCTTCAGATGCTCGGCAATACCTACGGAACGGACGTATCCCTGCCGTTCTCTGATCATCAGGATTGCTTCCAGATAGTCTTCTGCGGTTTTTCTTACTTCCATTTACAGATCCCTGCTCCTTTCGTCCTGTCTGAATGACTTTCTAAATTAAATACAACTAACTTTAATTAGAAT
>JAFOJB010000016.1 GCA_017420455.1 Blautia sp. | reverse complement strand
GGAGGCCAGAGGCAGAGAGTCGCCATTGCCAGGGCTCTGGCGCTGGAACCGGAGATCATCGTCATGGACGAGGCCACCAGTGCCCTGGATGTGTCTGTTCAGGAGACTGTCATCGAGCTGATCACAAAGCTGCAGAGGGAAAAGAACATCACCATCGGCTTTATCTGTCATAATCTGGGCTTTATACAGTCCTTTTCGCACCAGATCGCGGTAATGTACCTGGGGAATATCGTAGAGGTCATGCCCGGGGAAAACATGGCGGAGATCTGCTGCCATCCCTATTCCAAAGCCCTTCTGAACGCTGTCTTCGATACGAAGATGGATTTTTCAAGAAAGATCGAGCCCATCAAGGGCGAGCCGCCAAGCCCGCTGGACGTACCGGAAGGCTGTCCGTTCCAGGACCGCTGTGAAAGATGTTCGGCGATCTGCAAGGAAAAGAAACCGGTGCTCACACAGATCGGACCAGGGCATGAGGTTGCCTGCCACCTTTATGGAAAGGGGGCAGAAGCATGAAAAACGTAACCGCATTTTTCACAGGGGTATTTTCAGGCAGCAGGCTGCAGAAAAGCGCGAAAGGACTCCTCTCCGGCATACTGGTATTTGCACTCTGCATTTCCATGGCCGGGTGCGCCGGTCCCTTCGGCAGTGATGAGAAGGTAGAGACAGAGGTACACAAGATCGGTGTCATCGTGTACAATACATCGGACGAGGAGGTCATCGGTTTCCGGGAATATCTGCAGGGATATATCGAAGATAACTTTGAGATGGTGAAGTTCATCTATTCCGGTTCCATCCGGAACCACGAGGAGGAGATGGCTTTTATCCAGTCTGCCTGCGACGACGGCGTGGAGGGATTCCTGTCCTTCTTAACGTACGATCTCCCGGCGGAGGTCGCCCTCTGTGAGAAGAACGAGGCATATTATCTTCTGGCCTCCGGCACCGTTTCCGCGGAAGATTTTGAAGCGGTGGAGGAGAATCCCTGGTTCCTGGGAGCTTTTGGACCGGGACAGCCCTTTGAATTCCAGGCCGGCGCCGATATGGCCCGGTACTTTATCAGGGAAAAGACCGGAAACAGGTATTTTGTACTGAGCGGAGGCGCTCCTCTCGGGAATGAAATGCACTATCAGAGAACCCTGGGTATCCTGGATACGCTGTCAAGCACTTATGGAATATCCTTTAACCCGCCGCGCGCAGAACTTGCAGCGACCGAGGTACCGGTTACCGTGAGCACGGACCGGGTGACCGTGACCATCTGCCCGGGATATATCACTTTTGACAATTATCTGGAATCTGCCCGGGAAAGCTTTCAGGCAGGCACCTACGATGTTGTCCTTTCTGTGCTGCCGCCGGAAGGAATGCTCCCGATCATCGGGAAAACGCCTCTGGGTGTAGTGGACAGCTATAACACGAGGAACCTGCAGCTGGTGACGGATGGTGTCCTGAAATTCGTGGTTGGAAAATATAACTCCATGATCGGACCGGCTTTTGCCCTGATGCTGAACGCAGTGACCGGTTATGCAGAGGATTTCAGAGATAATGGAAAGGCCATCCGGGTGATCCAGGGCTTCTGGGTATCTGACAGTCCGGAGGATTACAACGAGAAATATGCCCTTTCCACCAGCGCCGCCATGAACGCGTACAATTTTGACGATCTGTCCGGAGTCATCAGGATCTTCCATGAGGATGCCAATCTGAATGATCTGTGCGCGCTGGCTGAGGCCAGTTCCTACCGGGCAGTGCTGGCGCGCCGCAGCGCAAAATCCTGAAGAGGGAAACTGCGCGCGGCCTCACCGGAATCTTTCTGAGTCATGTGGAGAAAAGGGGACGGTTCCTTTTTCTCCACTCTCAGCTGGGAGAAAAGAGAAAGGGGGACGGTTCCTTTTTCTCAGCTCTCAGATGAGAAAAAGGAACCGTCCCCCTTTCTCTTTTCGCCCGGCGCGTATTGACAACAGGGAGGATACCCGGTATAATCAGAGATAGAACGTATGAATACATGTTCAAATGTTTGCAAGAAAATATGCTGCATCTGCGGCGGAAGAGGTAAGCCATGAACAAAAAGCAGAAAAATTTACTGATCAGAATCATTGTCGCTGCTGTTTTCTTTGTGCCCCTGTACCTGACCTCGGAGGAGATCGTAGATGTGAATATGCCGGAATGGGCATTATTCATCCTGTTCCTTGTCCCCTATCTTCTGGTGGGACATGATATTCTGAGAAAAGCCTTGCTGGGCATCAAAAACCGTCAGGTCTTTGATGAGAACTTCCTGATGACAGTGGCTACCATCGGCGCCATCGTCCTGGGCGAGTACGGCGAGGGCGTGGCTGTTATGCTTCTGTACCAGGTAGGAGAGCTGTTCCAGAGCTATGCCGTCGGCAAGAGCCGCAAGAATATCTCCGACCTGATGGATATCCGTCCGGATTATGCCAATATAGAGGTAGACGGACAGCTGACACAGGTGGATCCTTACGACGTAGAGGTGGGGAGCATCATCGTGGTGCAGCCGGGAGAAAAGATCCCTCTGGACGGCGTGGTCGAGGAGGGAGTTTCCGCGCTGAACACCAGCGCCCTTACCGGCGAGAGTAAACCGGTGGATGTTTCCGCCGGGATGGATGTGCTCAGCGGCAGCATCAACATGACCGGCGTCCTGAAGGTCCGTACCACCACGGA
This sequence comes from Blautia sp., assembly GCA_017420455.1. Lineage (GTDB taxonomy): Bacteria > Bacillota > Clostridia > Lachnospirales > Lachnospiraceae > Blautia_A. The sequence continues at coordinate 3,109 of JAFOJB010000016.1, read as the reverse complement.
ATTCGACGAGTCTACTGCCTCCAAGATCCTGGATCTGGTGGAGAACGCCGCCTCCCGGAAGTCCAAATCCGAGAATTTTATTTCCAAGTTCGCGAAGTATTATACACCGATCGTCTGCTATGCGGCTCTGGCCCTGGCGCTGATCCCGCCCATTTTCTGCATGATCACCGGCGTGGGTATGGGTGGCTATGCCTCTGTCGGCGCACTCTGGGGAGACTCGGTGCTCCGCGCCTGTACCTTCCTGGTCATCAGCTGCCCCTGCGCTGTGGTCATCAGCATCCCGCTCAGCTTCTTTGCCGGCATCGGCGGAGCCAGCAATCAGGGCATCCTGGTGAAGGGTTCCAATTATCTGGAGACCTTATCTGAGGTCCGGGTGGTGGCCTTCGACAAGACCGGTACCATCACCAAGGGGAATTTCGCCGTTACGGCGGTCCATCACAGCCCCATTCCGGAAGATAAACTGCTGGAGTACGCCGCGCTGGCAGAGTGCAATTCCTCTCATCCCATCAGCAAGAGCCTGAAGGATGCCTATGGAAAGCATATCGACCAGGCCAGAGTGACGGATGTCCAGGAGATCAGCGGTCACGGCATCACCGCCAAAGTAGATGGAACGCAGGTGGCAGTGGGGAATGAGAAGCTCATGAAGAAGGTGGGCGTACAGGCTCACCCCTGCCACCATGTGGGCACCATCATCCACGTGGCGGTGGATGGACAGTACTGCGGCCATATCGTCATCTCGGACGAGCTGAAGGAACACTCCAAAGAGGCGATGCTGGAGCTGAAGAAGGCAGGAGTCGAAAAGACCGTCATGCTGACAGGAGACGCGAAATCTGTAGCCGAAAAGGTGGCTGCAGAGGTAGGGCTTACAGACTACCGCGCGGAACTGCTTCCGGCAGACAAGGTCAGCTGTGTGGAAGAGCTGCTGAAGGAATGTACAGGCAGCAGGAGACTTGCCTTTGTGGGCGACGGCATCAATGACGCGCCGGTTCTTTCCCGGGCGGATATCGGAATCGCCATGGGCGCTCTGGGATCCGACGCGGCCATCGAGGCGGCGGATATCGTCCTGATGGATGATGATCCTCTGAAGATCGCCAAGGCCATCAAGATTTCCAGAAAATGCCTGGGCATCGTAAAGCAGAATATTGTTTTCGCCCTCGGCGTCAAGATCCTGTGCCTGATTCTGGCGGCTTTTGGTATTGCCAACATGTGGCTTGCCATCATCGCGGACGTGGGCGTCATGATCCTGGCCGTCCTCAACGCCATCCGCTGCCTGTTCGTGAAGAATCTGTGATCCGTCTGCCGTTTCAGCGGAAGAGTCCTGGAAACAGCAGGAAGGCGGCTCCCAGGAAAGCGGTTCTCTACAGCGGTCTGCAGCATGGCCTGCTGTCTGCGGGAAGAAATCTGAAATGATAAGTGTCAATGATTCCAGTGCAAAAAGCGCATTTCGATGAACAGAAAGACCATTCGGCAAAATGACGTCTCTTTGCACCGGAATCAGGAACAGAGGGCATCCTGTATTTCGAAAATGCTGAAAGCGGGATGTCCTTTCTGTACAGGAAGACAGATTTTGTTGTCGATGAGTTCTGGTCGTTTCCGACAACACTGTATGTCAGTTTATACCTGCGTATAAGAGGAGACAGATTCTGCTGCCGGCCGTATTCTGGCCGACTCTGCAGAATCGTCATCCGACAGTATTGTATGGCAGGTTATACCTGCGTATAAGAGGAGTATCTGATGTGAGTAAAAGAAAGACGATTGATATGACACAGGGGCCGATCGTCGGTCCGCTGGTACGGTTTATTCTGCCCATGATCGGGGGGAGCCTGTTCCAGCAGCTGTATAATACGGTGGATTTCCTCTTTGTGGGAAACCTGATGGACAAGACGGCGGCAGCTGCGGTGGGAGCCAGCAGCACCCTGATCACCTGTACCATCGGTCTGTTTTCCGGGATCTCCGTCGGAACCAGCGTGGTGGCTTCTCAGGCCATCGGAGCAGGAAGAGAGGAAGATGCAGATAAAGCGGTCCATTCCTCGGCCTCCTTCGGCATCATAGGCGGCCTGATCCTGATGGTTCTTGCGATCGTGTTCGCGCCGGTCATCCTTCGGGTGTTAAATACTCCTGAAGATGTGATCCCCCAGGCCTGCGTATACCTCAGGATCTACATGCTCAGCGTTCCCATGCTGATCTTTTACAATATGCTTTCGGGAGGCATGCGCTCCTACGGAGATTCCCAGACGCCGTTCAGGATCCTGGTGATCTGCGGTTTTCTGAATGTCCTTTTCGACTGGATCCTGATCGTGGTGATCCCCCTGGGAGTGGCAGGAGTGGCCATCGCCACCATGGGAACACAGAGCGTTTCCGCCTTTCTGGCGGCATATCTCATGTCCCGGAAAAACAACCGGATCCGGTTCTCTGTAAAAAAGCTCCATCTGGACATGGGGATTCTCTCCAGGGTGCTGCGCATCGGCCTTCCTACCGGGATCCAGACGATCATCATCACCTTCTCCAATGTCATGGTGCAGTACTACATCAATGACTTCGGAGTGACGGCGGTGGCTGCCTTCGCAGCTTATTATAAGGTGGAGAACTTCAATTATCTGCCCATTATGGCCTTTGGCCAGGCGGCGACCACTTTCGCCGGACAGAATACCGGGGCGGGACAGTACAGGCGTATCCGGAAAGGCGCCATCATCACTACGCTGATGGGGAGCGCGGTAGTGTTCTGCATCGCGGGAACCATACTGATGTTTCCGCGAACAGTATTCGGCTGGTTCATGAAGGATACACAGGTGGTGGAGAATGCTCTGATGATCGCCATGGTTTCCTTCCCCTTCTACTGGGTCTATCCGATCCTGGAGGTGATGGGCGGCTCCATCCGGGGCATGGGTTACTCGATCCTGTCGATGATCATCATTATCGCGAACCTCTGCGTGCTGCGGATCTCCCTGCTGGCAGTCTTTTCCAGAACCTTCCATTCCATCCGTGCCCTGGGGGCGGTCTATCCCATCACCTGGGCCGCGGCCTCGGTCTGCTTCCTGATCGCCTTTTTCGTGATCATCCGGAAGAAGATACAGGAGGAAGCTGCAGAAAACGCCTGAGCCGGAGGAAG
>JAFOJB010000175.1 GCA_017420455.1 Blautia sp. | reverse complement strand
CTCCCCTGTCCTGTTTCTTCTTTCATTTGGAACTGTCCCCTGAACGGTTTTTTCCGCGGGAATCCTGTATTTCCTGCGCAGTTCTTTATTGTCTGACGCTGAGGCGTACCAGAGCTCTCTGCAGCTTTGCCTGCACGATCTTGTACTCCTTGTCGGAAAGCCCGCCCTTTTCAAGAGTTTCCTCCGCCTTGGCCTTTGCCGCGCTGGCGCGCTGGGTGTCGATCTCGTCCTCCCACTCCCAGGTGGTGGCAAGAACACGGCATTTTCCGTTGATCACCGAAAGCATCCCGCCGATACAGGCAGCATTTCTTCTTTCTCCTCCCGGAAAGATCACATGGGCCTCTCCCATGCCAAGAGCCGTACAGTAATTAATATGCCCTGCCAGTACTGCCAGGTCGCCGGTAGTGCTCCGGCACACAACACGCTCCACTTCTCCTTCATACAGAAGACCGTCCGGCGTTCCGATCCGTAACGGGAATGTGTTCACAGGCACCCTCCTTTACTGGTTCTTCGCCTTTTCCAGCACATCGTCGATGGTACCGGCAAACAGGAAGCAGCTCTCCGGGATCTCGTCGCACTCACCGTCCAGGATCATCCGGAAGCCCCGGATCGTCTCCTTCAGCGGCACATACTGTCCCTTCATACCGGTGAACTGCTCTGCCACCGAAAAGCTCTGGGACAGGAAACGCTGGATCTTTCTGGCGCGGTTGACCGTAAGCTTATCCTCCTCGGAAAGCTCGTCCATACCCATGATGGCAATGATATCCTGCAGCTCCTTGTAACGCTGAAGGGCCTGCTGCACGGCACGGGCTGTTTCATAATGCTCGGTTCCCAGAATCTCCGGAGCCAGGATACGGCTGGTTGAATCCAGCGGATCCACGGCAGGATATATTCCCTGGCTGGCGATCTCACGGGAAAGAACCGTGGTAGCGTCCAGGTGGGAGAAGGTGGTGGCCGGTGCCGGGTCTGTCAGGTCGTCCGCAGGCACATAGACCGCCTGTACGGAAGTGATAGAACCCTTTCTGGTGGAGGTGATGCGCTCCTGCAGGTTGCCCATCTCTGTCGCCAGCGTCGGCTGGTAACCGACGGCCGAAGGCATACGGCCAAGAAGGGCCGAAACCTCGGAACCTGCCTGGGTGAAACGGAAAATATTATCGATAAACAGCAGCACATCCTGATTCTTTACATCACGGAAATATTCCGCCATGGTAAGACCGGAAAGGCCGACTCTCATACGTGCGCCCGGCGGCTCGTTCATCTGTCCGTAGACCAGGGCCGTCTTGTCGATGACGCCGCTCTCCTTCATCTCGCCGTAAAGGTCGTTGCCTTCACGGGTTCTCTCACCGACGCCTGTGAAGACCGAAAGGCCGCCGTGAGCTGTAGCTACATTGTGGATAAGCTCCATGATCAGAACGGTCTTCCCGACGCCGGCGCCGCCGAACAGGCCGATCTTTCCGCCCTTCGCGTAGGGACAGATCAGGTCTACGACCTTGATCCCGGTTTCCAGGATCTCCGTGGCAGGGGTCTGCTCCTCATAGGAAGGAGCCGGGCGGTGAATGGCCCACCGCTCCGTGGCAGCCGGCGCGGGCATATCGTCCACCGGATCTCCCAGAAGATTAAACACTCTTCCCAGGCATTCCTCGCCCACCGGAACCGTGATGGGTCCTCCGGTATCCACCGCTTTCGCGCCGCGGACCAGACCGTCTGTAGAATTCATGGCTATGCAGCGGACAGTGTTGTCCCCTGTCTGCTGCGCGACTTCTACGGTAACCCTGGTCCCGTTATTGTCAATCTCTATGGCGTTCAGAAGCGCAGGCAGCTCGTCATGGGCAAAACGGATGTCCAAGACCGGGCCGGTGATCTGCACCACCTCGCCGATATGTTTTTCACTCATTTGCTATCTCCTAAGTTTGAAACGATACCTCTGTCAGAGGCCTTCCGCACCGCCCACGATCTCTGTGATCTCCTGCGTGATGCTCGCCTGACGGGCACGGTTATAATACAGATTCAGTTTCTCGATCATTTCCTCTGCGTTATCCGTAGCCGCCTCCATGGCAGTCCTTCTGGCCGCCAGCTCGCTGGCTACACTGTCGCAGATGCCTCCGTAGGTAAGTCCTGCCAGGTATTCCGGCACGATAGAATTGAAGACCTCTTCCGCATCAGGCTCATAAAGGATCAGATTCCGTACTGTTTCCGGCGTTTCATCGTTGATGGCGATATCCGACAGAGGAAGCATGGAATAATCCTTCGGCGTCTGAGAGAGCATGGAGACGAATTCCGTATAGCAAAGTTCTATGTGGCCGTACTCGCCTTCCCGGAAGCCTTTGCAGAGAATGCCGGCCATCTCAAAGCAGTCCGAGACGGACACGGCTGCGATCTCCGCGAAGCTTTCCGTCACAATGGGGATCTTCCGGCGTTTGTAATACTCCACCGCTTTCTTGCCGACAGGAAGGACCACATATTCTTTCCCTCTGCAATGGGCTTCCACCATTTTGAAAAGATTTGAGTTGTAACCGCCTGCCAGTCCCCTGTCTCCGGCGATGACCACATAGCAGTACCTGTCTGACGAAGACTTCTTTGTGTAAATAGAAGAAAAGTCCGTATTTCCTGCCGCGATCTCCTCCAGAGTCTGATAAAGCTCCCTGAAATAGGGTCTGCAGTTATCCGCCCGTTCCTTTGCCTTACGAAGCTTGGAGGCCGCCACCAGCTGCATGGCCTTTGTGATCTGCATCGTGCTCTGGACGCTCTTTATACGGAGTTTCACCGCTTTCATATTTGAAGCCATTGTACGTCCTCCCGATCACATCAATCCTTCGGTCTCGTATTCAGGAACCCTTCCGTGTATCCCTCCAGCACCGTTTTCAGTTTCTCTTCTGTATCCGCATCCAGTGCTCCGGTACTCCGGATCTTCTGCATGACGGCCATACCCTCTGCATCCATATCCAGATGGGTATAAAGACCTTTTTCATATTCCTTTACATCCTCGGTCTCCACACCGGCCAGGATGCCTTTGGTAACCGCGTAAAGGATCGCGACCTGCTTTTCCACAGGCACAGGCGCGTTCTGGCTCTGCTTCAGCACCTCCACGATACGGGCGCCCTGCTCCAGACGTGCCTTGGTATCCGCGTCCAGATCGGACCCGAACTGGGCGAAGCTCTGCAGCTCTCTGTACTGGGAATAGATCAGCTTCAGGGTACCGGCTACCTTCTTCATGGCCTTGATCAGAGCGTTTCCTCCGACTCGGGAAACGGAGATACCCGGGTTTACCGCGGGCATGACGCCGGAGTGGAAAAGCTCTGTCTCCAGGAAGATCTGTCCGTCCGTGATGGAGATGACATTGGTCGGGATATAGGCGGAAATATCGCCTGCCTGAGTCTCGATGATGGGAAGGGCGGTAAGCGAACCGCCGCCATGTGCTTCGTCCAGCTTCGCGGCACGTTCCAGAAGTCTTGAATGAAGATAGAAGACATCTCCGGGGTAGGCTTCACGGCCCGGCGGACGGCGGATCAGCAGGGAAAGGGCACGATAAGCCACCGCGTGCTTGGACAGATCATCGTAAATGATCAGCACGTGTTTCCCCTGATTCATGAAATATTCTCCCATCGCACAGCCTGTGTAGGGTGCGATATACTGCAGCGGGCTGGATTCGGAGGCGGTAGCCGCGACTACAATGGTATAATCCATGGCACCGTTTTTCTGCAGGGTCTCCACCATGGAGGCAACCGTAGAACGTTTCTGGCCGATCGCGACGTAGATACAGATCATGTTCTCATTTTTCTGATTGATGATGGTATCCATGGCGATGGTGGTCTTTCCGGTCTGACGGTCTCCGATGATCAGCTCACGCTGTCCCCTTCCGATGGGGATCATCGAATCGATTGCTTTGATACCGGTCTGCAGCGGCTCTTTTACGGGCTGTCTGTCACAGATGCCCGGTGCCGGACTTTCGATCGGTCTGAATTCATCAGTCACAATGGGACCTGCGCCATCAATGGGCTGTCCCAGAGCATTCACCACGCGGCCGATCATCGCGCCGCCTACCGGAACAGAAACCACCTTTCCGGTACGTTTGACGGTCTGACCTTCTCCGATCTCCTCGTCGGAGCCGAATATTACGATGGAAACCGAAGTTTCCTCCAGGTTCTGCGCCATTCCGAAGCTTCCGTTTTCAAACTCGAGAAGCTCGCCGGCCATGCAGTTCACAAGACCGCTGGCCCTGGCGATGCCATCGCCGACCATGAGCACAGTCCCTGTTTCGTCCTGCCTGATGGCGTTATCGTAATATTTTATCTGACTGCGGATGACTTTGGATATCTCTTCAGGTTTTAATTGCATAACTCCATTCCATCCTTAACAAACTATTTTTCTATTGCTTCCGGACCTGAAAAACAACAGCCGGTCATTTAAAGAACCGTATCCCTGAGGCTCCTTCTGATTCCCGTAAGCCTTCCCTGGACGGTGCCATCGTACTGCTTCCCGCCGATCTCCACACGGAGTCCCGCGATCACAGAGGGGTCTGTACGAAGAACAAGGGTAACCTTCTTCCCGGAAAGCTTTTCCAGCTTTTCCTGCAGTTCCTTCTGCTGCTCCTGTGTCAGAGGCGCCGCACTGGTGACTACTGCCTCCGTGATCTGGTTATCCTCATGATAGCGGCGCGTAAATTCATCACAGCAGCCGCCGAATTCCCCCAGAAGCCCTCTGTCGCAGAGCAGCTTTAGAAAGTTCACAAGATACTTTTCGCATCCTTCCCCAAAGGCCTGGTCGATCAGTCCCTTTCTCTCCTGTGCGGGGATCGATGGTTCGGCGAGAAGCCTCAGATAGTCCGGGTTTTCCCGGAAGATCTGCCGTACTGCAAGGAGCTGCTCCTGCATGCTGCCGGTCAGCTGCTCCTCCGCCGCAAGATCGTACAGACTCCCGCCGTATATTCTGGCCGTCTGTGTCATGACGTCTCACCCACATTCGTAATAAACTCGTCGATCAGTTTTTCGTGATCCTTTTCGCTCAGTTCCCGCTCGATCACCTTTCCGGCAATCTCCATGGCCATATCGCCGATCTCGTCCTTCAGGACATTGACCGCTTTCCGCTTTTCCTGGGCGATGTCGGCTTCTGCCTTGGCCTTGAGTGCCACCGCTTCTGCCCTGGCATCCTTCAGGATCTCTTCGCTCTGGGTAGCTGCAGTCTTCTGGGCTGTGGCGAGGATCTCATTCGCCTTGCTCCTGGCTTCCTGCATGCTCTGTTCGTACTCTGTCTTCATGGCAAGCGCTTCTGTCTTTGCCTTCTCGGCATCCTGGATCTGGGCGTCCGCTTTGGCTTTTCTCTTTTCCAGCATTTCGTTGACAGGCTTAAACAAGAAACGTTTGATCAGGTAGATCTGGAGAAACAGATTCAGAATCTGCGCGATAAAGGTCCACGGCACAATTCCGACTAATTCTTGTACCTGCATTCTGAAACCTCCTGTTTAATTCATCCTCAGTTCAGGAAATTCATGAACATGCCAGGCGCCACAAAGATCAGAAGAAGACCGGTGACGAAACCATAAATACCCGTGGTCTCTGCAATGGCGCAGCCAAGAAGCATGGTAGAGGTCACATCACCCTTGCACTCCGGCTGACGTCCGATCGCTTCCAGAGCCTTGGAAACTGCGTTACCTTCTCCAATACCAGGTCCGATACCGGCGATCAGGGCACACCCTGCACCGATTGCACATCCTGCCAATGCGATACCTTTTGCAAGCAACTGAAACTCCATAATGATTATCCTCCTGTATGTTTATTCATATATTGTTGTTTTTATGCTACGACTCTGCCGCGTTTGCTATATAAAGAGTCGTCAGCATACAGAAAATGAAAGCCTGCATCAGACCTGAAAACCAGTCAAAGTATACCGAAAGGATCGCGGGAATACCCACGTCCAGAACCGGGATCTTCGACAGTACATCTCCGACAATGCCGGGAAGTAGTCCCAGCAGGGCAGAGCTGGCCACTGCCAGGGCGCCGTACACAAGTGCATTGATGACGATACCGGAAAGAATGTTGCCGAAATGACGGCAGGCCATACTGACCGGAGTTGCAAGCTCTGACAGAATGTTGAAAGGTGTCATTACCGGGATCGGCGTAGTAAATCCCTTCAGATAGCCGCCAAAACCGCTGGTCCTGATCTTCTGCGCTGTTATCAGGATAAATACCAGCACAGCCCAGGCAGCCTCCGTGGAAAGATCTGCCGTCGGGCTCCGAAGACCCACAAGGCCGATCAGGTTGGAAACCGCGCTTGTGGCAAAAAGCGCCGCCACAAAGGGGATCATGTAGCGAAATTTCTCACCCATATTTCCGATTACAAATTTGTTGGCTGTCTCCACAATGAGCTCCGCCACGGCTTGCTTTTTGGAAATATTTTCTTCTTTCAGATCGTGGGTAAGCCAGATACAAAGCCCTGTGATGATCAGCAGGACCAGCCAGCTGACTATCATGGTCTCGCTTATGACCAGTTTCCCAAGAACAGGCAGTTCAATGGGCGTTTCCAGGAATATCCTTGCTCCCGATATATCCAGTTCCATATATGTTTCCACCTCCTTTACTGGAATATCATAAAATATATAAGATGATCCTGAAGGAATCCCGAAAGAATCCAGGCGAAATTCTGCAGGAATTCCGGAGGGATCCCTGGTGGTCTCCTTCAGAAGGTTTCAGCCTTTTCCGAGGATCCCGCGGATCTTCAGGTAAATCCCGGGGAAAAGCAGGGGAACGATTCCCGCCACAAAATGAAAACAGGGAGCCGCGATCGCCACGATCACCCACAGCATCTGCAGCAGCATTCTGCGGCTGTAGCTGGCTCTCATCACCCTTGACGCCATGTCCCGGTCCTCCATGGAGGTCACCTTCTGGACCGTAAGGCCCATCAGGAAAAAGTTGGCCACGGCGACAGCGCTGCCGCCCAGCACTCCCAGGATCACGGTATAATCGAAGGGAACCTTCTCCGGCATCAGCCAGTGAAGGATCAGGAACAAAAGGATCGTGGCAACAGCCAGGATCCCTGTTGCCGCTGCAATATTTTTCGTCTCTTTTCTGACAGCCGGCGCTGCATCTCTAAAAACCGCCATACCCTGTCCTTTCTGTCAATGTGAATACTTCCGTTGCAAAACCATCTTTCCGATGAAAAAACCATCTTTCCGATGAAAAAACATCTTTTCGATGAAAAAACCATTTTTTCGCTGAAACGGAAATTTCCCTCCATCGAAATGAGGTTTCTGCACCGGAATCATTTATGATCATTAAAAGATATTTTCTTTTTCTTTTCTTTTTCCTTTTCTCTCTTGTCTACGGACTGGAACAGCTTCCAGGCTGTCATGCCGGACCCCCCCAGTCCGAAAAAGAACCCCGGCAGATAGACCCAGCCGCCTACTCCATGCTTTGTATTCAGCCACCAGCAGAGCGCAATGCACATGAGAAGCGGCGTCACCAGAGAAAGCCCCAGCTGGGTAAGAAGGGTCAGGTTTTTCAGAAGATCGGACCATTTTTTCATAGGCATCATCCTTGCTTTCCATAAATCAGAAACCAGTCCAAATCAATACTATCATACTTTTTTTCAAATTTCCATTTTTTTCTGCATTATCGCGATAAAGCAGTAAAATCCGGGCTGCTGTTCAGACTCCCGCCAGGTTGAAACTGAGCAGCAGTTAAACCTGCCCTCTGATCAGGCTTCAGTACAGGAAACCCACATTGGCAGGATCATCCAGGTTTTCCTGACAGATCCAGCAGGGCTCCATGAGCGAGATTTTCTCCGGAAACGTCCCCGTGGGAGGCTGTGTGAAGGCGGCTGCCGTCAAGATCGTTTCATATCCCATGGCAAAGGGATCCTGGGAAACCGTTCCCAGTTCCTTCCCGTCCCGGACAGCCTTCTGCTGCTTCTCGGTTCCATCGGTTCCTACAAAAACCGTTTCCGTTTCCTCTTTTCCGATCACGTCCAGATAAAGATCGGAAATATCGGCATTGGTGCAGTAGACGCCGGAAAGATCCGGATTTCCCTGCCGCAGCGCGTTCATCTCTTCCGCCATATCCTCTACCTGGTCTACATAGATCACATCCAGGACCGTGATATCCGGATAATCTTCCATCCTGGAAAGAAACCCCTCCACCCTCTTCTGGATACTGTAGGTCTTCTGCTGTTCGGAAAAAACAGCGATTTTCCCCTTCTTCCCGACAGCTTCGGCCAGCTTCCCGGCCGCGATCTCTCCCAGCTTCTGGTTGTCAGTTCCCCGATAGGCATTTACAAGATCCTCATCTGCTACGGTAGAATCGAAGGTTACCACCGGAATGCCATTATCTCTTGCCTCCTCCAGCTGAGCCTGGCAGGAAGACACATCGCTGGCGCAAAGGCACAGAACTCCGGGATTTTCGGAAAGCACCGCATCCAGTGTATTGATCTGTTTTGTCACATCCTGTTCGTCCCTGGCGCCTTCAAATGTCATGGTAATCCTCTGGCTTCTTTCAAAGCCATAGGCCTTGTTGATATCCTTTACCGCGGCTTCCATTCCTTTCCGGAGAGTTGTCCAGAAGGAACCGTTCACTTTTTTGGAAACCACCGCGATTCTGATCCCGGGCATGATTTTCACCGAAGTATCGATGACGGGGACCCTGGGATCCTGAAATTCTGTTTCCCTGTATTCACCTCCGGAATCTGCTGCAGAATCCGCTTCTGAAACTGCATCTGCATCAGCACCAGCATCCGCATCATTACCTGTATCTGCGCCAGCATCCGCATCAGTACCTGTATCAGTATCAGTATCAGT
>JAFOJB010000174.1 GCA_017420455.1 Blautia sp. | reverse complement strand
GCCCTGGACGATTCCAATGTGGGACGGTTTGCCGGTTATCTGCAGAAGTTGACGAAAAATACACAGTTTATTATAATAACACATAGACGTGGTACCATGAACGCGGCGGACAGGCTGTATGGGATCACCATGCAGGAAAAAGGAGTTTCCACCCTGGTCTCTGTAGACCTGGTGGAAAACCAGCTGACGCAGTAATGCAGCGGCTGGCGGCGACATGCAGATAGTAAGGCGGCGGCCGACGGTGCCGACATGAAGATCATCCGACAACAATGCTTGTCAGAGTATTCTTTCGAATAAGAGGAGAAACATCATGGCAGAACAGAAGAAAGGTTTCTTTAAACGCCTGGTCAGCGGTCTGACCAAAACCAGAGACAACATCGTGGCGGGATTCGATTCTATTTTCCGTGGCTATGATGTGATAGACGATGAGTTTTACGAGGAACTGGAAGAGATCCTGATCATGGGAGATATCGGGATCAACGCCACCACCTCCATCATTGAGAATCTGAAGGAAAAGGTTTCAGAGCAGCATATCCGCCGTCCCGCCGAATGCAAGCAGCTCCTGATCAGCAGTATCAAGGAACAGATGTATGTGGACAGCACGGAGTATGAATTTGAAAACCGCCGTTCGGTGATCCTGGTGATCGGCGTGAACGGCGTGGGAAAGACCACATCGGTGGGAAAACTGGCAGGGCTTCTGAAGGATCAGGGGAAAAAGGTAATCCTGGCCGCGGCGGATACCTTCCGGGCAGCAGCCGGAGAGCAGCTGACAGAGTGGGCGCACCGTGCAGGCGTGGAGCTGATCGGCGGGCAGTCCGGTGCGGACCCGGGCTCTGTCGTCTACGATGCGGTGGCAGCCGCCAAGGCCAGGAACGCGGATATCCTGATCTGTGATACCGCGGGAAGGCTTCACAACAAGAAGAACCTGATGGAGGAGCTGCGGAAGATCTACAGGATCCTGGAAAAGGAATACCCGGAGGCTTATCTGGAGACCCTGGTTGTGCTGGACGGCACCACCGGACAGAACGCCCTGGTCCAGGCCAGGGAATTCGCGGAGGTCGCCAATGTGAACGGCATCATCCTGACAAAGCTGGACGGGACGGCCAAAGGCGGTATCGCCGTGGCAATCCAGTCGGAGCTGGATATTCCGGTGAAGTATATCGGCGTGGGAGAGAAGATCGACGATCTGCAGAAATTCGACGCGGACGCCTTCGTAAACGCCCTCTTCGATGTAGATGAGAAGAACCTGGGCGGTGAAGACTGACAGGAAACCGGAACAGAGAGAGGAATTTCGTGAAAAGAGAGGAGAAATCAAATGCTGACACTTGAGAGCTTTGAAGAAGCTTCCGAGATAGTAAAAAAAGTAACAATTGAGACCAAGCTGATCCGAAGCTCTTATTTTTCAGAACTGACCGGCAACAGGGTCTTCTTTAAGCCCGAAAATATGCAGCGCACCGGCTCCTTCAAGGTCCGCGGCGCCTACTATAAGATCAATACGCTTTCCCAGGAGGAAAGAGAGCATGGGCTGATCGCGGCTTCGGCGGGAAACCATGCCCAGGGAGTGGCCTACGCGGCCGGAAAGATGGGACTGAAGGCGACGGTGGTCATGCCGAACACAACCCCCTTTATCAAGGTAGAACGTACCAAGAACTACGGCGCCGAGGTGATCATGCATGGAGATACCTACGACGAAGCCTGTGAATACGCGAAGAGCATCGCGGAAGAAAAGGGCTATACCTTTATCCACCCCTTTGACGATCCGGTCGTGGCAACCGGACAGGGAACCATCGCCATGGAGATCATCCAGGAGCTGCCGCTGGTGGATTATATCCTGGTTCCGGTGGGCGGCGGCGGCCTTGCCGCCGGAGTAGCCACCCTTGCGAAAATGCTGAATCCCCATATCAAGGTGATCGGCGTGGAACCCTCCGGGGCAGCCTGCCTTTCGGCTTCTCTCAGGAAGGGAGAACCGGTTACGCTTTCCCATATGAACACCATCGCGGACGGCGCGGCCATGAACAGGCCGGGAGAGCAGATCTTCCCGTATCTGAAGGAAAATCTGGACGATGTCATAACCATCGAGGATGATGAACTGATCGTGGCTTTCCTGGATATGGTGGAAAACCACAGAATGGTCGTGGAGAACGCAGGGCTTCTTACCGTAGCGGCGCTCCGGCATCTGAGCTTCCAGAACAAGAAGGTTGTTTCTGTCCTGAGCGGCGGGAATATGGACGTGATCACCATGTCCTCCGTGGTGCAGCATGGACTGATCCAGAGAGACAGGATCTTTACCGTATCTGTCCTCATTCCGGATAAAGCAGGGGAACTGGTGCGGGTAGCCACCATCATCGCGGAAAACCAGGGGAACGTCGTCAAGCTGGATCATAACCAGTTTGTAAGCACCAACCGGAACGCAGCCGTGGAGCTGAAGATCACCATCGAAGCCTATGGAACCGACCATAAGCGCCAGATCGTGGACGCCCTCGAAACAGCCGGCTGCAGGCCGAAGGTCATAAGGCCGTCCCTCTGATCAATGAGCCAGTCGAACACGCGGGGACGGTCCTTCTGTGTTCTGCTGTCAATACATGGATACAACACACGGGGACGTTCCTTTTGTGTTCCAAAAGGAGCGTCCCATGTTTAAAGAAGGTATGTCCGTGCCAGCAGGACCTTTAAAGTCCTTTGGCTG
>JAFOJB010000173.1 GCA_017420455.1 Blautia sp. | reverse complement strand
CCTTTATGGGCTGGGGGACAAAGGCAAAAACCTTTCTCTCTCCCGCAAATCCGAAGAAGCCCGCCTACGAAGCAAAGGAGCAGATTGCCTCTGTGTCAAAGACCATGCATCTGTATATGGTCCTTTTCAAGAGGAGTACAGAGGGAAGCACGACACTGGGGGCGCTTACTTCTGCTCTGAACAAAGCGGCGGAGAAATACAGCAGGATCATCATACTGGGCGATTCCAGAACCGTATATCTGAAGAGAACTCTCCAGAGCATGTCCTTCTTCTCGACCGGAACCAACGCGGACAGGCTCACCTTCATCGGGAAGACCGGCCAGGGTCTGAAATGGCTGAAGGAAGACGGTTACGCCAGGCTTCTGAAGGAAGTAAAAAAGACAGAAGGGCAGCAGGTTCTGCCCATAGCCGTGATCTTTAACCTGGGAGTGAACGACCAGACGAATCTGAATTCCTATATCACCTATATGAAGAGCATTGCGCCGGAGCTTACCGGCCTGAACTGCAGGCTCTTCTTTATGTCCATCAATCCCCTGAACGGCGCGCAGGGCGCTGCCTATGCGAAAAGCAAGGGAGTGACAAAGTCTGCCAGAAACGAAAATTCGGTGCGGGTCTTCAACAGTACCATGCGTTCCTCCCTGAATGGGATCTATTCTTATCTGGATGTTTATTCCTGGCTGATGGAAACAGGCTACAGCACCGATGCCGGCATGAACGGGCATGACAGCGGAGAGGACGATGGAGGCCACTATGCAGTAAATACCTACAAAAGAATTCTGAACCGGTGCCTGTGGCTTCTGGTCCACTAAATCTCTTTATCATTACTCTTGCGCGGGGAAAAGAATTGTTTTATACTGGGTAACAGCCAAAACCCCGCAGCAGGGATTTTCACTTTGTTTAAAAACGAATAGAAAAAGGACGGATATAACATGAACCTTATAACTGTAAAAGACATATACAGAGACCGGGAAAAATACCTGGGAAAAGAGATCAGCGTCGGCGGCTGGGTCAGGAGTATCAGGGACTCCAAAGCCTTCGGCTTTATCGTGCTGCACGATGGTACGTATTTTGAGACCCTGCAGGTGGTATATCATGGTACCATGGAGAATTTCGCCGAGATCTCCCGCCTGAACGTAGGAGCGGCAATCCTGGTAAAGGGTACGCTGGTGGCGACACCGGATGCAAAGCAGCCCTTCGAGATCCAGGCTGAAGAGGTAACTGTGGAGGGAGCCTCCGCGCCGGACTATCCGCTTCAGAAGAAGAGACATTCTCTGGAGTTCCTGCGGACGATGACGCATCTCCGTCCCAGAACCAATACCTTCCAGGCAGTGTTTCGTGTCCGTTCTCTCTGCGCTTACGCCATCCACCGCTTCTTCCAGGAAAGAGGCTTTGTGTATGTACATACCCCGCTGATTACCGGAAGTGATGCAGAAGGTGCCGGTGAAATGTTCCAGGTAACTACCCTGGACCTTTCGGATGTACCGAAGACCGGGGAGGGAAAGGTGGACTTTTCGAAGGATTTCTTTGGAAAAGGAACCAATCTTACGGTCAGCGGCCAGCTGAACGCCGAGATCTTCGCACAGGCCTTCCGGAATGTTTACACCTTCGGCCCTACCTTCCGTGCGGAGAATTCCAATACTACACGCCATGCGGCAGAGTTCTGGATGATCGAGCCCGAGGTCGCCTTCGCGGACCTGCAGGACGACATGGAGCTGGCCGAGGCCATGCTGAAATATGTGATCCGCTATGTGCTGGAGAATGCTCCGGAGGAGATGAACTTCTTCAACTCCTTCGTGGATAAAGGCCTCCTGGACCGTCTGAACCATGTGCTGAATTCCGAATTCGGCCATGTGACCTATACCGAGGCTGTAGATATCCTCATGAAAAACAACGACAAGTTTGAATACAAGGTGTTCTGGGGATGCGACCTGCAGACAGAGCATGAGCGCTATCTGACAGAGGAAATCTTCAAAAAACCGGTGTTTGTCACGGATTATCCGAAGGAGATCAAGGCCTTTTACATGAAACTGAATGAGGACGGAAAAACCGTCGCTGCCATGGACTGCCTTGTTCCCGGGATCGGCGAGATTATCGGAGGAAGTCAGAGAGAGGACGATTACGAAAAGCTGAAAAACCGTATTGAAGAACTGGGAATGCGGGAAGAGGACTATGATTTCTATCTGGATCTCCGTAAATACGGAACTACCCGCCACGCGGGCTTCGGCCTTGGCTTTGAAAGATGCGTCATGTATCTTACCGGCATGGGCAATATCCGGGATGTGATTCCCTTCCCCAGAACCGTGAACAACTGTGACCTTTAAGAGCTGCAGCTCCACAGGAGGGAGATCTCTTGCGTTTTATTCATCTTGCAGATGTGCATCTTGGGGCCGTTCCGGATAAGGGATGGCCTTGGAGCAGTAAACGGGGAGAAGAGATCTGGGAAACATTCCGCCGGGTTATCGCGTATATACGCGAGAATCCGGTGGATTTGTTATTTATTGCCGGAGATCTTTTCCACAGACAGCCGCTGCTCCGGGAATTAAAGGAAGTAAATTATCTTTTTACCACGATACCGGATACCCGGATCTACATGATCGCCGGAAATCATGACTATATCCGCAGGGAGGGAGGGTACCGGGGCTTTGCCTGGGCAGAGAATGTCACTTTTTTCATGGAAGAAAAGGTCACCTGCGTAAAGGATCCCCTCCTGCCGGTCTATGTGTACGGCTTCAGTTTTCATCATCGTGAAATAAGGCAGGAGCTGCTGCAGGGACTTGCTCCGATGGAGGGAGAAGGTCTTCATATTCTCCTGGCCCACGGGGGAGACCTGGAGCATGTTCCCATGAATATTCCTGCCCTCTCCGCGTCAGGGTTTGATTATCTTGCCCTGGGACATATCCATAAGCCGGAGCTGATGATCAAAAGCGGCGCCGGGTACAGCGGTTCGCCGGAGCCCCTCGACCGCAGCGAGACCGGACAGCACGGGTTTATCGAGGGCTGGCTGGAAAATGAGCGGCTCCGGGTACGGCTGGTTCCCTTTGCCTGCCGTTCCTACGAGCAGATCGTCGTTACCCTGAACGAGGAGTCCACCCAGGGTTCCGTGGAGGATATGGTCGCCAGGGAAATCATAAGAAAGGGAAAAGAGAATATTTATCAGATTCATTTAAGAGGCGAAAGAGCTCCCGAGCTCCTGCTGCTTCCGGAGCGTTTCAAAAGCCTTGGAAATGTTCTTCTGGTGGAGGACGCCACGAGGCCTCTTTATGATCTGGAGCTTCTGCAAAAACAATACTGGGGAACTCTGGTAGGAGATTATATCGATTATTTCTCCGGCAGAGCGCTGACCCCCGTGGAGGAAAAGGCTCTGTATTATGGGCTGCAGGCCTTGCTGGAGACAAGCAGATGATCATCAGAAAACTGACCATAAAGAATTTTGGGAAAATCAATAACAAGACCTTCGAACTGACAGACGGGATCAATGTGCTGTACGGGGAAAACGAAAGCGGAAAGACCACGATCCATACTTTTCTCAAGAGTATGCTTTACGGAATTTCCAGACAGCGGGGAAGGGCCGCCAGAAATGACGTCTATACGGCCTACGAGCCCTGGGAAAACCCCGGCCAGTACGGCGGAATCCTGTGGTTTGAAAGCTGCGGGGAGAATTTCCGCCTGACCCGGAATTTCAGCCGGAGCCGTCCCTATCAGGAGCTGCTGTCGGAAACCACCGGGGCCATCGCAGATGCAGAGAACGGAAGCCTTGAGAGAATCCTGGGGGATGTCAGCGAGGTGATCTACGATAACACGGTTTCCGTCGGTCAGCTTAAAAGCGTAACAGGACAGGACCTTGTGCGGGAGCTGCAGAACTATATGGCCGGCTATCAGGGGAGTATCGACAGCTCCATGAACCTGCAGAAGGCTTCCCAGATGCTGAAAATGTCCCGCAAGGGTTTCCAGGGAACCGCCCAGAGAAGGAGAAAAGAGATCGAGGCAGAGAGGAATAAGGTCTCTGCCAAGATGGAATACCTGGAAAAGGAGATCGATGATCTGCTGGACAGGCAGGAAGCCGCGGAGGAAAATGATCTGCAGGGCAGAGACGGACGGCGCAGCGAAACGGTGCTGGCAGAGCATCTGGAAGAGATCCGGGAAAGGATAAGGCGTGTCAGGATCATTTTTACGGTCCTGCCTTTGCTCTGCGTCCTGGGGGCGGTCTTCCTTCACAGTCAGGCTGTGGTCCTGACCGGGCTGCTTTTTCTCGGCGTTGTCCTGTTTCTCATCGGTCTTCTCCGTCTTCGTTCCCTGGAGAGGGAGCGCAGGAAAAAAAGAAGGCTTCTGGAAAAGTGGGTGAACCGGCAGAAAAAAATCCGGTGGGACAGAGGAAATCTGGAGAAGAATCTGGAGGAGAAAGGAACAGATTACGAGAATCTTCGGGCGGAATATCAGGAATATGAGAAGCTCCTTCATACGCCCGTACCGGAAGACCAGGAGGTACAGGCCCTGACGCTGGCTCTGGAGACCATAGAGGAGCTGTCCGGCAGAATTACCGGCGAGGTGGGACTTTCGCTCCAGAGAAGAACCTCCCAGATCCTCTCCGAGATCACGGGAGGAAAATATACGCAGGTACTTATGGACCAGAACCTGCATATGACGGTGAACACGGAGGAGAGAAGCGTGTCTCTCGAAAGGCTCAGCAGAGGAACTCTGGAGCAGATCTATTTTGCACTGCGAATGGCAGCCGGCGAGCTTTTCTGTACCAGGGAACCCTTTCCTGTGATACTGGACGATGTATTCGGGATGTATGACGAGGAGCGGCTGACAGGAGTGCTGCAATGGCTTCATAAAGAAAACCGCCAGATCATCATCAGTACCTGCAACAGGCGGGAGATGGAGATCCTGGAAAGGGAAGATATACCCTATCAGAGCCTGCTCCTGTAAATAAATTTCAGAGCCCCGCCGGCGGGCGAAGCCCTGAAGGAAGAAAAAAAGCGGATCTCCCGCCTGCGGGGGATCCGCTTTTTAAGACCTTTCCTGATAATAAAAGGATCGGCTTCACCATTTTATGTTGTCCGTCAAGATGTTCTGCATCATGGTGATTCCTCTGTACGCAGATGGTTACTCAACAGATTCCTCGTCCCCGCCGCTTTCCAGTGCTTCTTCATATTTCTCCAGAATGATTTTCTGGATGCGGTCTCTTGTTTCAGAATTAATGGGATGGGCGATATCCCTGTACTCACCATCAGTAGCTTTCCGGCTTGGCATGGCGATGAAAAGCCCCTTTTCGCCTTCGATCACCTTGATATCGTGTACCACAAACTCATCGTCTATGGTGATGGATACTACCGCTTTCATTTTGCCTTCTTTTGCCACTTTTCTTACACGCACATCAGTAATGTTCATGATGTTTCCTCCTTTTTATATTGCGGCACTGCCAACCGTCAGCTTCCAGGAAGCTGCAATTGTGCGCCTGACGAACACTACAGTATGTAACGCTCGTTCTTTTCTACGACGATCTTGACTTCACCCTCGCCGCAGTAATACGAGTTTGCTCTGATGGTGTCGCGGCTTTCTACAATGCAGTTTTCAATATGG